>JAAWCC010000101.1 GCA_022792975.1 Clostridia bacterium
ATTCCAGCAACGACATGAAGCTTATCAATATGCTCCTTCAATATATTTTCTGCTCTTTCATAAGCTTTATCAATAATAGACTTAGTCTCTGCATCTATCACTGATGCTGTTGCCTCAGAGTAATTTTTAGATTGAGCTAAATCCCTTCCTAAAAATACCTCCTCTTGACCAGCTCCAAACATAATTGCTCCAACAGTATCACTCATTCCATATTTTGAAACCATATCTCTTGCTATCTTTGAAGCTCTTTCAATGTCATTTGATGCACCTGTTGAAATATCATTTAATATCAAGCTTTCTGCAACTCTACCACCAAGTAGCGATACAATTGTTTCTTCCATTTCTGATTTAGACATAAACGATTTATCCTCACTTGGTCTATACATAGTATATCCACCAGCCATACCTCTTGGTACAATTGATATTTGATGTACATCGTCCTGTGTTGGTAAGAATTGACTTACTACTGCATGACCTGCCTCATGATATGCAACGAGCTTCTTTTCTTTATCACTTCTAACTCTTGTTTTCTTTTCAGGTCCCATTGTAACTTTTACCATGGCATCTTCAATCTCTGGCATTCCAATTTCTTTTAAATCTCTCCTTGCTGCAAGTAATGCTGCTTCATTCAAAACATTTTCTAGGTCTGCTCCTGAAAAGCCTGATGTATTTTTAGCTATTGTTTTTAAATCAATCTCCTCAGCTATCTTCTTTCTTCTAGCATGCACCTCAAGTATTTGCTCTCTTGCACCAACATCTGGTGCAGATACTACTATTTGTCTATCAAATCTTCCTGGTCTTAAAAGTGCTTTATCTAATATATCAGGTCTGTTTGTTGCAGCAAGTACTATTACGCCTTCATTTGCTGCAAATCCGTCCATTTCAACTAACAATTGATTTAAGGTTTGTTCTCTTTCATCATGTCCTCCTCCTAGTCCTGCGCCACGTTGTCTACCTACTGCATCAATCTCATCAATAAACACAATACATGGAGAATGTCTTTTTGCCTCTTCAAATAAGTCCCTAACTCTTGATGCACCAACACCAACAAACATCTCAACAAAGTCTGAACCACTTATTATAAAGAATGGCACACCAGCCTCACCTGCAACTGCTTTTGCAAGCAAAGTCTTACCTGTTCCTGGACTTCCCACTAGAAGTACACCTTTTGGTATTCTTGCTCCCATATCTGTAAATTTCTTAGGACTCTTCAAAAATTCTACTATCTCTTGAAGCTCTTCTTTTTCTTCATCAACACCTGCAACATCTGCAAAAGTTACTTTGTTCCTATCTGCTGATGTCATCATTCTAGCTTTACTTTTACCAAAGCTTAATGTTTTATTATTTCCTTGTGCTGTTGAATTCATTGCAAAGAACCAGAAAATTAATGCTATTATAACTAACCCAAATGGTGATAGAAGTTCTAATATTGTTATTAATATAGATTGTGATTTATTTGTGAACTCTATTGTTCCTGACTTTAAATAATCAGTAATATAGTTCATAAAGCTTTCTGTATTTGGAATATTTACTTCTTTCTCCATTGAATTATTTTTTAGTTTTACATTTGCTGTTTTTCCATCATATGCCATTTCTATTGAAACTACATCTGATGTCTCAATCTTATTTATAAGCTCTGCATAAGACATTTTAGTTTCGCTATTGTCTAAAATAGAAGTAAGTAATACAACAAATATTATACCTATTATTAACCACATGGCTAATGTTTTTATACTGTTCTTAATCAAAGTCTTCCTCCTTAACTTTAAAAGCTTGAAATATGCTTTTAACCTTTCTATCTTAATTGTTACAAGAAATACTATCATATTTAAGTTTTCTTTTCAAGTAGTTTTTGAAAGTTTTTCTCTTTGAAATCAAGGATGGGCGTGAGTTTTCTTACGGGTTTACGATTTTGGTTTAATTATGTTTTTTTTGTGACAAAAAACCCTATTTTTCCCTTTCCTACTGCTATTTTGATGTGTTTATTAGGCGTTAAGTATTTATTCCCTATATTGTTTTGACTCAAAGTTATTATATCTTTTATATGTACTTTTCCTATTCCATTTGTAGTTCCTAATATATTCTTTATACATAGTAATATTATTCTTGACTTAATTGCTTCATGCTTTTTATTAAATTCCTTCAAATCTAATATTATTTCCTCTTTCTCATTTTTTATCACTAATTCTTGAAAAAATTTTTTTGCCATTTCTTCAAGATAATCATTCTCTAGACTCGCAAGTTCTGACAATCTATCTAAAGTATCTATAATATTAGGATTAAATTCCTTTTTGATAAGGGGGATAAGCACATTTCTAACTTTATTTCTAGTATATATATTTTCGTCATTTGTTTTATCATGCCTTGGATTTAATTGTTTTTCTTCACAATACCTCTCAATTTCTTCCCTTTCAACTTCTATAAGAGGCTTAATGTATATATTATCTCTTTTTGCTTGTATTCCTTTCAATCCGGGAAGTACCTGTGCCTCTGATTATATTCATTAAAACTGTTTCTGCATTATCACATTTTGTATGTGCTGTTGCAATTTTTGTACAATTATATTTTTCTAATATCTCACTAAAAAATTTATATCTTTCCTCTCGTCCGAGTCTCCTCTGCTCCCTTCTTTTTCTCCTTTGAAATTTTCTCTACATCTATTCTTTTTGCTTCAAAATGGATACCCTTTTGTTTGCAAAAATCTGCAACAAATTCTTCATCAATATCTGCTTCCTCTCTTATCATATGATTTACATGACATACAACAATATCAAATTTCAGCTCCTCTTTTATGTTATATAAGATATTAAGCAAGCAAATAGAGTCGGGTCCACCTGAGACTCCGACAAACTATTTTATCTCCACACTCTATTAAATTATATTCTTTTATAGTTTCTAGTATTTTATCTTCTAGCAAGCCTATTCCTCTTTTCTAAAAATCTCTATGTAAATCTGTATTGACAAATTTTGTATAGCTTCCAAGCCATCCTAATTTTACAGTTCCTGTTGAGCCACTTCTTTGTTTTGCAATAATAACCTCCGCAAGACCTCTATCTTCTGAATCCTCATTATAATAATCATCTCTATATAAGAAAATAACTATATCTGCATCCTGCTCAATTGAACCAGATTCACGGAGATCCGAAAGCATTGGTCTATGGTCTGTTCTTTGATCTGGGCTTCTTGAAAGCTGTGAAAGTGCAATGACTGGAACATCTAGTTCTTTTGCAAGTATCTTAAGTGATCTACTTATTTCAGCAATCTCCTGCTCTCTACTTCCATTTCGCCTATTACCTGTTCCTGAAATCAATTGTAAATAGTCTATCACCACAAGTCCAATATTTTTTTCAAGCTTAAGCTTTCTACATTTTGCCCTTATTTCAGTAATTGTTATACCTGGTGTATCATCAATATACATATCAGATTCCGATAATGGTCCGAAGCCTTTCTGAAAGATTAATTAAATCTTCCTCCTCCATTTTACCTGTTCTTAATTTATTACTATCAATCATAGTCTCACTTGCTAAAATTCTATTTACAAGTTGTTCTTTTGACATTTCCAAACTAAAAACTGCAACTGGAACATTCGCTTGAACTGCTGCATTTGTTGCAATATTTAAAGCGAATGCGGTTTTTCCCATAGCAGGACGTGCTGCAACCAAAATCAATTCTGAACCATGAAGTCCAGCAGTTTTACTGTCTAAATCTATAAAGCCTGTTGGTATTCCTGTAATTGCTTCTTTTTGATTATACAGCTTTTCTATTTGGGCAAAGGTTTCTACTAGAACCTCTTTAATCGGAGTAAATCCTTTTTTATTTCTATTTTTGACTAGGTCAAATACACCCTTCTCTGCCTTTTCAATTATCTCGTCCACCTCAAGAGTCTGGTCATATCCTAGGTTAACAAGCTCATTAGAGGTCTTAATCAGACTTCTTAATATTGACTTTTCTTCAACTATTTTAATATACTTATCCGCATTAGCAGTAGTCGGAACTTTATCTGATAACTCTGCAACATATTCAATTCCACCACATACATCAAGCTTGCCTAAAAGTACAAGTTCATCCTTTACCGTAATCATATCAATTGGCTCAGATCTAGCATAAAGATTAATCATTGCAGTAAAAATAAGCTTGTGCTCTTCACGGTAAAAATCTTCTGCTTTAAGCACCTCTACTGCATCTATAACAGCATCTTTATCTAAAAGCATTGAGCCAAGCACAGCTTGTTCTGCTTCTAAATCATTAGGTTGTATCTTTCCTACATCCATAAATATTCTCCTTATTCTGCAACTATTTCTACTGATAGCTTCGCAATTAC
>JAAWCC010000102.1 GCA_022792975.1 Clostridia bacterium
AATGGTGATGGCTTTTGTATTAAAAAAGCTACCTGTAAGGAAAAAGCAAAGCAATCAAGAAGAAATAAAAGAAGATACAATAGATGATTCAGCAGAAAGTAGACGAGAAGAAACATTAAAAAAAGATGAAACAAACATAACAGAAGACACTACAATTACTACAGATAGAATAGAAACTACAGAAACAGAATCAAATCCAAGAATGGATATAGTAGATATAGGAATATGCAGTATATCAACTATATTTTTAATTGCTACAATTATTTTTTTCATAATTTTTATAAAACACCAACAAAAAACAGGAAAAAAATTGTCTAAATAAAAGAAAGGTTAAAAAAGGTGGTACTTATGAAAAAATCAGAAAAAATAATGATAGGAGTTTTAGTATTAATCCTTCTAGTAATGGCAGCTATATTGTTTTTTACTAAAATAAAAGTTAGAAAACAAGACATTTGTATAGAAAGAGATAATCCAGCAAGTAGTAATGAAGTAAATAATTTAGAAAATAGTTCAAAGGAAGTAGGCAGAATTGTAAAAGTAAACGGGAAATTATATTATGATACAGGAAAATTTAGTGAAAATACACCACGTTGTGGGACAATGGATGGAAATATAACATCTACAGTAGCAGAGGGCAAAATTCCAACAGAAGATAATCAAGCGAACTTTGAAGGAGCTAAAGGTTACCAATATGCAAAAGAAAATACAATAGAAATACCAACAGATGAAGGATGGAGGATATTTGAATCAAAAGAATATTCATTTTGTGGAACAATAAAACAAGTAGAACAAAACTTATTCTTTGTAGAACCAGACGAAGGAGAAGAAATAAGAAAATCATCAGATAGGATAATGGTAGGAAAACTAAAACTTGATACAAATATAAAGTTTGAAGTAGGAGAAAGAGTAAAAATAATTTATGATGGATATGTAATGGAAACATACCCAGCACAAATCGAAGCTATAAGTTATGAATCATTAGATAAGTATAAAGAATATGACAAAGTTACGAATTTACATTCTAAAACAGCATCTACTGAAATTCTAATAAGATTTAATGGAATCTTATATGGTAAATCATTTTCAGTAATAGATTATGCAGGAGGCAGTGAGAAGATAGGAACGATTGATAAACTAATAGATTCAAAGTATGTACCAAAATTTGATGGAGAAACAAATAGCCAAGAAATATTAGGTGCAAGTGTTTTTGAAGCGAGTGAAAAAACTATTGTACTAAATTATAACAACACCTATGTATTATTTGAAAAAATATAGGGGGAAAGAGTATGATTTGGAATATCATTTTATTGGTAATATTTATAGTTTGGCTTGTAATGTATATCAAAAATAAAAAAGCAATAAGAGCATTACCATATTTACTTATGATTTTCATTACTCCTATATATAACATATTAGATCGGAAACATATTTGTAGATATATTTGGATGTGGTTGTGTAGGTATAACACAAACTAATATGCTTAATATAAACTTTAATGCAAATGATTTAAGATTAGTCGTTTATATGGTAATGGCTGTTTTGATAAGTATTTTAGGTATTGTTTTATCTAAAAAGTTTGAAAATAGGAAAAATAAGATTATATATGTTGTAGCTGTAGTGATATTTAATTTAATATTAGCACTTCAAATTTGTAGATTATATATGTGGGCATAAAATTTAGAAACAATTTAAGAAATTTGTGTTATAATCATCTTAAAAGATTATAATTTGCTAAGAATCTTGAAATTAAAATAGGAGATTTTATTTATGAAAAATAAAAGAAGAAGCATTGTTGCAGTAGTAAGTTTCGCTCTAGTAATTATTATAGTATTATGGATAAATGGTATAATTCCAAAACAAATAGCAAAAGTTTCTAGTACAGTTTATCTAAAAAAGAATTTTCCCAAAATGCAATTAGAGTATGTAAATATTGAGTGGGCATCATCATTTGGAGATTATATAATAACATTTAGAGATGAAAATAATGAATTACATAGTTTTTGTATAGGACCAAAATATTTCCCAATAAATTTAGGACAAGGAATGTTCGGCTTTGAAGAAGAATATAGAGAAAAATATAGTGAACAAAAGGAACGAGAAAGTCAAAAATATGTAGAATTAGAAAATATGCCTTTAGATTATAATTTTAGCCAGATGGTGGAAGATAAATGCTATATTGTAACTAATTCTAATACAGTATATCATATAGAAGAATTAGATAAATTTATAGAAAATGTAAAAAACAAAGTACCAGATGAAATAAGAATAGTGCAATATACAATAGAAGGACAGCCGATATTAACAAACTTAGAATACACAAATAATAAATTTATTTTAAAAGTTGATAATAGAAGGGATGGATATGCTTCTGAAGAAGATAGAAAAATAACAACAGAAGAATATGATGAGGCAAAATATGAATTAGTAAAAGGAAATACACCTAATGTTATAACAAATTTAAAAACATATTATTCGGTGGAATTAAAAGGAAAAGGAATAAGGCATACGATTTTAATATGTAGTTATGCAGAAATAAAGCAAACAACAGATTCAAAATTTAAAATACAATTCAATGCAGATTCAAAAGCAGAAGAAATAACAAAAATACTAGGAAAAGAAGAAACTGATAAATATGACTATGACATTTATTCTTACAAAGGAGCAGTAGATATAGTAATAGATGGAGAAAAAATGTCTCTAAGAGAAGCTTTAATAAATAACAAAATAACTGTAGATGAAATACTAGAAAAGGCCAATAAAGATGCAAGAGTAGATAATACAATATTTGGAGATGTATATTTAGATGGTGGAAGTAGCTTTTACATATATAATGATTATCAAATACTAAAATGTAATATCATATCAGCAGGAATTGGAAATGATGTATCATATATAAAAGATTTATATATAGGTGTTCCATCTATGTATATTGGAGATATAAAAGAAAAAAATTACAATTAGCCTGAAGATGATAGTTCAAGTAAGTATGAGTTTAAAAATAATAACGGACATAAAAAAGCAATAAAGCAGCTATGAGAGTAAGGCAAAAAAACTTTGACCGTTTATCTACCATTTTGAAAATGAATGTGCTACAATAAATATGTATTCAAAATAATGGCTATAAAGAAAAAGACTTTATAGTTATACCTGAAATATCAGGGGAAAGCTGACTTAATCAGCATTACTTTGCAAAAAAGCAAAGGTAAAGTAAGTAGCACTTTAAATAATGCCACTTATAGTTAAAACACAGCTATAGGGGGAATTGTGCGTAAAATTAAATAAACAAAGAAAAACAAGTAAAATTTGAAAAAAGTTCTACTTGTTATTTTTTTGTGTAAAAGAGGAAGGAGGATAGATTAATTGTTTTTGAATACGAAAATAAAGTATATAAAAAGGAGGAAAGTGCTTGAAAACATTTAATTACGAATCAAATTGTGTAAAATACAGAGGCTGCTATTTTGATGTAGGAGAATATAAAAATGGAAACGTAAGCCTATCTATTTATGGATATGTAGAAGATGAGAAGAATATATCTCATATTTCAAATGCAACAGTTAATGTGGATGAAAACTTAAGAAAAAACAATGTTGTTATTGATACTTATGCTAATACAAATCTAATAAGTTTTCTATTGGATCTAGGAATTGCTAAAGGCATTACTAAAAGAGTAAATGTAGAATCTTTAAGTTTACCTGTAATAGAGTTAGACCTAGACAAGCTATATGAATATTCATATAACTATGTAGATGAACAGGAGGGATTAAGGTATGCGAGTTAGCAAAGGTGCCTGTGAAGAAACAGCAAAAGATATAATTTGGTATTTTGAAGACTTGCTATGCAATAATGATGTAAAACTGAACAATCTAAATCCAAAAGAGAATAAGTTTAAAGACGAAACTTCATATATCAACGAAAAAGATTATGAAGAGCTAGTGAAAAAAATAACAAAGCAGCTAAAAGATTTTGCAGATTTTGTGGAAGAAAAATATGAAGAGGCTGCTTAAAAAATGGGAGGAAAATGTATATGGATATACAAAATTTAGTTAGAGATAGAATCATTCGGCAACATAAAAATAGGAACGAAAAATGCAAAAGGAATACCACAAAAGTTATCATATTTTCATGTAGAAGAAGATAAAGCAACGAAAGCGGAGATAGTGGATATTTTTAAACAATTATATCCAGGAGAACCAAAAAGTTTAAAAATAAGGTTTACATCTGAGAATCCATTTAGTTTTAGATTCAAAAGATATGTTAATGGAAAAGCAGTGTGTATAGGAAATGGCACAAAGGCAATAACAGCAGGAAAAGACAGCAAAAATAATAATACGCAAATAGAAGTAGACTGTAGCGAAGAATGTGAACATAGACTAAGTGGAAAATGCAAACTAAAAGGTAGTTTAAAATTTGAATTAGAAGGAATAAATGCAGGAGGTGTGTGGAATTTAAGTACAACAGGTGGTAGCTCATTATCTAATATAGCATCAGAAATTGTAAAATATAAAAAAGCAGGAATGAGCATTGTAGGAGTTCCTTTTGAACTTACACTTACAGAACAACAAAGCCTTGCTTATGGAACTTATTATAGTATTGATTTACATAGAACTGATATAAAACCAGAATTAGTAGGTAATATAAAACCACAACTACCAGCAGGAAATAGCAATATAGAAAATAATAAAGAAAATCCTAAAGCTACAGAAAAGAAAAGTGAAAAAAAGGAAACAGAAAAAGCAAAAATTGATAGTAAAAAAGAAGTAAAGCAAGAAACAGATAAAAATAAAGAAAAAGCTAATGAAAAGCAGGAAGTAGATAAAGCAGAATTAGACTTATCTAAGCAGTTTGCTGTTAAAGGGTTTATGCCTACATTAATCAATGGCAAGAAGTTTGATAAAGTTATTTTGCAAGATACAAATTGCCAAGATGTCGAATACATATTACATCCAAAAGCTAATCAAGAAATAATAAAATGTGGGGCAGGAACACTTATTGAAATCAAGGAAACAAGAAGGGAAATGGATAAAAATATACTTTGTAAATATGAAATTTTACAAGTTGTTGCTCCAGATGGAAGTATGACAGATTATAATACTGAGGAATTAAAAGAAGCAGTCTAATTAAGGCTTAAACTGCTTTTATTATAGTAAAAGAAAGGAATTTTGATATGTTTAAAATAATAAAAAAATCCCTAATCATCATGTTACTTATAATTATTAATACTATATCTTATGTTATTAAAATTATACACGACTTTTATGAAAAAAACAAGATAAAAATAAAAAAATATGTGGATAGTTTTTATTGTGTATTGCAAGAAGAACTAAACAAATAGAGGATAACATATGAGAAATAGATACAATTACAATGAATTAGTTAGAGTAAATGGTGAGGGAAAACAGTTCGGAAAAGTAGAAAACGCACTAGGATTCATTATAGAAAAAGATCAGTTTTTCGATGATTATTATATAGAGCTTATTTTTGGAAAAAAAGATTGGTTTCATGAATCATCAATAGAAAGAATATTAGGTGAAAAGAGAAATAAATCAGAAAAATATCAAGTAATGTTTTGTACAACAAATGAAGGGTATGAACTAATAAAAGCAAGAATAAAGGAAAGAGAACCGATAAGCAATAATAAATTTAAAAATATAGATATTCGTAGAAAATTTGATAAAGATTCAAAAACATATATAATCTTAGGTTGGAGATCTACGTTTTGGCCGACAAGTAATATGAGTGTAAAAATATTAGAAAAAACAATGCAAGACTTTAAAACTTTGAACATACCATTTCAATATATCTTAATGAATCAAAACATATTAACAGATATTAAAATTGAGCAGTTTTGTGAAATAGATATGAATGTAGATGTGTTTCTAATAGAGAGAAAAATAAAAGTAAAAAGTTTAAAATAAGCTACTTAGCACAAGTAGAGAAAGGATAAAATATGATAGCACAAAAAATACTAAAAGTAATGGAAAGCATAGGGCCAATAATAAAAGATAAAACAAACGTGGAAAAAGGTTTTGATTATGCTTCGATTGCAAGCATTATAATGAAAGCGAGAGAAGCTATGATTAATGAAAAGGTAATTATGATTCCATTAGACTTAAAACAAGTTACAGCTAGAGGAAATGATGTAATAATTAATATGACATATAGGTTTTATGATGCTGAGCCAAATGAAAAAGGAATTTGTGATTATTTAGATGTTAACGTACCAGGAGAGGGTGCCGATAAAGAAGGATGGGCAGTATATAAAGCACTCTCAGGGGCATACAAATATGCAATAACCCAGACATTTGCAATACCTACACTTGACGATGCAGAAAAAAGCAAATTTATAGCTGAAAGTCAAGAAGAACAGATAAATGTCAATGATAATGCTACAGCTGCTACAATAGCCACAAATACACTAGATGAAAATAGCATAGAAGAAAAGCTTGGAGAAACATCAATAGATGACTTCGATAAAATATTTGACCTTGAAAAAGCAGGGTAGAAAGGATATTTATATGTATATAAAAAGTATTAATAATGTAGAGCGGATATAAAGATTTACCAGATGGATTTAGTGTAGAGTTTGACGAAGATATGACATATATAATAGGTGCAAATTTCCAAAGAAAAAGTACAGTTGGAAGTCTTTTTAATTGGTGTCTAACAGGTACAAGTCTATATGGCAATGAAAGAGAAGATGTTGCAAATGACAAGAAAAAAACAGCTAATGTTATTGTAGACATTACCTTTGTAGATAATTATGGAATAGAGCATAGACTTGTTAGAAACAAAGGAAAACAAATGAATTTATTACTTGATGGAAAAGAAATTAAACAGGATATATTGTCAAATTTTTATCACGACAAAGATATTTTTTTAGTTTCGCATAATCCATATTATTTCCCATCATTAGAACCTAAAATACAAAAAGAACTTGTAAGAAAAATAATACCTGCAATTTCAAAAGAAGATAGCTTTGAACTTTTGACAGAAGATGAACAAAAGATAATAGGAAAACCTATAGAATTGTTAGGCAGTTATATTGATAAAAGAAATGAAGCGATAAACGAATTACAAAAGGAATACGATGAAAGTGTAGGAAGAATGCAAGCATATAGAAATATCGCGCTAGGTAATATACAAGAAAGAATGTACTTTGATAAAGCAGATGAGCTAGAGGAATTGCAAAAACAATATGAAACTATAGTAACAAGTTTAGGAGATTCTAACTTTGAAGATCTAAAACATAGTATTGATAGAATTGACAAAAAAATCGCTGATATAGTAGAAGATAAGTTAAAAGATATAAGACAAACTTACGATAAAGAAAGCGAGAAACTAAAAAATGTAGAACTAGAAAATGCCATTTGTCCTACTTGCAGACAAGAACTAAAGGATGACGAAAGAAAAGAACATCTAAGAAAAACATATACTAATACACTTAACAGCTTACAAGAAAATTCAAACAAATTAAAGGAAGAATTTATAACTTTGCAAAATGAAAAGAAGAACAAACAAGAACTTCTAAATAAACTAAAAGCAATGGATATACAGAGATTACAAGAAGAAAAGGAAATTACAAAATCTAAAATAGAAGTATTAGAGCAAGAGAAAAATAGTATTATGTTATACAATAAAGAAGTAGAAATGCAAGAAAAACAGATAAGAGAGGCAAAGTATAACATAGAGATACAAGAAAAAGCGATGCAAGAGATACTAAATGACCTTGAACTTGAGAAAAAGCAAAAGATGATAGCAAATAAGTTAAAAAGACTTGTCATTGAAGAACAAAAGGCGAAGATAAATAAGTATTTAGATAAGGTAGATTTGCAGTTTTGCAGAGAAAATAAGACAAACGATAAAATTACAGAGTGCTGTGATATTTATTATGAAGGCAGAGAATACAAAAAATTATCTAAGTCACAACAAGCAAGAGCCTGTTTAGAAATATCTAACTTATTTAATAATTTATCTGGAATAAAAGCACCTATCTTTTTAGACGATTCAGAGAGCATAACAGATATACAAGAATTAGCGAAAACTCAAATGGTAGTATCTTTAGTTATAAAGTATAATCCACTTGAAATTTTATATGACTATACTGATGTGCTAGATAGAAAGAAGAAATCACTTGAAAGAGAAATTGCAGAAAAAAGCAATTTTGTAATAGCACAAGCAGCGTAAATTTTAGTTATCAAAACTGATAGCTTTATTTTTTATAGGAGGAAATAATAAATGAAAGATTATGAAACTGTAATACTAATGAAACCTAACTTAAGCAAAAGTAAAATGGAAAATATTATAACAAGAGTAGAAAACAAAATAAGGAAATTTGGAAATATAACTAGAAAGCAAGACTTAGGAGAGAAAAAACTTGCTTATAAAATAAAAGAAAATGACAAAGGATACTATATAGTATATCAATTTAAGGCAAAATCAAGAGCAAGGAAGAGTCTTGAGAGCTTTTATAAGACTATAGACGAAATCATAAGATACATAATTATTGACAAGGAGGAAGAATAAATGAATAATGTATGTTTAATAGGAAGACTTACAAAAGATGTAGAAGTAAGATATACTCAGGCTAATAATACACTCGTTGCTAATTTTACTTTAGCTGTAAATAGAAGTTTTGTAAAAGAAACAGATGAAGTAAAAGCTGATTTTATTCCAATAATAGCGTGGAAAGCTACAGGAGAATTTTGCTCTAAATATTTCAAAAAAGGCCAGCAAGTTGGCGTTGTTGGTAGAATACAAACTAGAAATTGGGAAGACGAACAAGGGCAAAAACATTATGCAACAGAAGTAATAGCAGAAAGGGTATATTTTGCTGACAGTAAAAAAGATGACTTTGCAAGTACATATGGAGATGTATTTGGAAGTAGCAGCACAAACAACACAGGCTCTGAATTTGAACTTGCAAGTGATGAATTACCTTTTTGAGTAAAAAATTGATAAAAGTGTAAAAGTGGATTGAAATATATCCACTTTTTATATAAAAAATAAATCTAGTCAAAATAATGTGAAATGAAAGTATTAAATGGAGGAATTAAGATGTACGAAGTTTTTTGTGGTAGTGCAAAAGCAATGCTGAAGATAATGGAAATAGGAGCTAAAGGTTTGAATCCTAAAACCAGGAAATTTCAAATTATAGATAAAAAAGCGAGATATAAGGTTAGGATTGACCAAATTATAGAAGCTGATGAGTTGCATCAGAAAAAATATGGAGAAAAGCATATTAAGCTTGCTACTCTTTTATCTGATAAGGATTTAAGGAAAATAGCAGAAGAAAAAGGACTTATATTATAAAAACCAAAAAGAAAGTAGAGGAAAATAATACGTGGAAATTAGTAGACAAAAATTAGTTTTAGTTAGAGAACAAGATTTTGAGTATAATCAAAAGATTAGCAGCTCAGAAGATGTAATTAAATTTATACGAGATGTATTAGAAATTCAGAATGAATCACAAGAAGTATTTTATTTGCTAACATTAGATACGAGGAATAGAATCATATCATTTATGGAACTTGGTAGAGGTTCAATAGATATGTGTAGTATATTTATAAGCGATATATTTAAAGCTGTGCTACTAAGCAATAGTAAAAAATTTATTGTTCTTCATAATCATCCGTCAGGAGATTCTACACCTAGCAAGGATGATATAGAAACAACAAAATCAATAATAAAGGGGGCAGAGCTACTGAAAATACAATTGTTAGACCATATTGTGATTGGTTTTAATGAAAGTCAGTCTTGTATGCCTAAAGTTGCATAAATGACATTATTAAAATTTTAGGAGGTAAAAATTGGAGATACATAGAAAGGAAGTGAATACATAACTATCCCTCAAAGGGTTGTAATAAGGGTTGGTAATTATTATATAAAATAAGTCATAGCAGCGTGAAATATAAGTAGCATAGGAGGACAGACTTGTTACCATAAACGGATGGGTTTATGCTTAGTTATGAAATATATAGCAAGCATAAGCTTCGGAAAGGATAGTCTAGCAATGTTATTACTACTCATGCAAAAGAAGTATCCTTTAGATGAAGTAATATTCTACGATACAGGAATGGAATTTCAAGCTATCTATGATACAAGAGATAAAGTACATAAATTATTAGAAGAAAATCAAATTAAATATACAGAATTAACTCCAAAGATTCCATTTCTTATTAAGATGCTAGAAAAGCAGGTAAATAAACAAAATGGAGAAAAACAATATGGGTATGGACTTTGTGGTGGAGCTTGTAGATGGCGGTACAGCAGAGAAAAATCAAGCAATAACCAAATACTTAAAATCGAATTATGGAAATGAATATAAAGAATATGTTGGAATTGCAGCTGATGAAATAAAGAGAATAAATAAGATGCAATTACCCAAAAAAATATTACCTTTAGTAAAATGGCAGATGAAAGAAAAGGATTGCTTGCAGTATTGTTATAAATTTGGATATGAGTGGCAAGAAAATGGAGTTAGACTATATGATGTATTAGACCGTGTAAGCTGTTGGTGTTGTTGCAACAAGAATAAAAAAGAATTAAATAATATGTTTTACTATTTGCCAAATTATTATTTGAAAATCATATCACTATTAAAAGAAATTAAGAAAAATAACAATAAAGACAGTATAGTGGTAAAAAAAGCTGAAGAATTTTATATGAAAATGCTTTGATATTACAAAGATAATTAAACATTTAGTAAAAAAGGAGAGAATATGAAAGTATTAAATAAAAATGAAAAAATAAGTGTGTACGGTAATTTAAGAATCAAAAGTATTAGTAAAAAGCAGGAAAAAAATATAGGTATTTCTATTAAGAATAAAGAAGTAAGTAAAATAGGTGATTACTTATATGATTTTTTGGAAAAACAATATAAGCAATTTAATTATAATTGGGATGATATTAGTAAGAAAATTAAGACCAATAAAATAATAATAGATAATAAAGTTATAAAACCTATTTTTTCTATAAATATATATGGTTATGTTGAAGACAGGTGTGGGATTCCAAGTGAAAATGGAAAAAGATATAATTTTAGTATTACAGAAATAGCGATGGAAGATTTCTTTGAAAGATTAGAGAAATTATATGATAACTATATTTACGAATTTGATACAGTAAAAAATGGATTAAAATTTGTAATCGAAAAAATAGAGATAAAATAGAAAGGAAAAGAAAATATGAGTGATAAATACAATATATTTATAGAATTACTGAATTTTAATAAAAAGAAATACACAGCTGAAGAAGTTTTTAAGGATTTTGTATCGTTATTTGCAATAAGTTTGAGTAATAAAGTGTTTTTTAATCAGAAAAATAGCGATATGTATCAAAAAATATATGGAAACTATGACAAAGGGGAACATTACATTTTCTATACATTATCGTCAGAGCTAACCAAATTATTTTGCAACGAAAAGGATCCAAGCGATATATTACGGAGAAATTTATCAAAAAATTACAAATAAAAGTTATTTGAGCTTAGTAAAAAATGAGACACTACAAAATAAAGTAGATAGAAAGTTGCAAAGTGTTATTAAAATTAATAATAAATTAAGAAATGGAGAAATATGTGATGTAAACTGTGGAAGTGGAACAAAAATACTTGCTTATGCAAGCACACTTAGAATCTTCAAGTTAGACTATAAAATAGATTTAGAAGTAACAGCTATTGATACAGATATTATTAATGTTTTTATGACATATATACAGCTATATTTCTTTGAAATTTCGGCAGTAGTAATATTAAAAGATAAAAATGAAGATAAAGAATTAATGAGGCTATATACAGATTCTTATGAAAACGATACATATAAGTCGATAGCTGCATAATATAAGAAATGTAAAAGGGGAAAGACAAGTCTTTCTCTTTTTACATATAAAAATTAAAAACGGAGGTATGGAAATGAATTTGATAAACGAAGTTCAAAAATTAGAATGCAGGATAAACTCAAAATTAGAAGATAATCATATTGAAATAAGGATTATAGAAAGCAAAGATGAGTATAAAGGAAAAATTATTATTCTAAAAGATAAAAAGGTAATTAGAGTATTTGCAATAAATATGATTTCTAGCTCGCAGATAGATATATACGAAAAAGATAAAATCTTAGAGCAAGGTTTATTTATAGACAATCTAGGAGCTTGGATTTTTAATTTATATAACAATGTAGAATATCTATATGTTTTCTATGGTGGAGAACTGAATCGAAAAGTATTTACTAAAGAAGGCATAAGCAAAATATCTATAGTTATAACACCAAATATGAGTGATGAAAGAAATAAAGGACTTACAGTACATAGAAAAGAATTAGATGAACAACCAAAAGTAGAAGGATATTTAGGACCAATGTTTGAAGAAATTGATTATGGAAAAATTTACTTAAGGTATGAAACACAAGAAATATACAATATGTTATCTGCATAAAAAGTAAATAAAGAGAGGAGAACAACGATGCAAAAAGATATATATGACTATATAAGCATTGTTAATGTTATTAATCAATTAAACTTAAAGAAAACATATATAAAAGGAAATTATATATATGCAATTTGCCCTTTTTGCCAGAGAGAAAACGAAAAAAATGGTTATCTAAAAATCAATACTATCAAGGATGTGTATATATGTAAAAATTGCGAAGAAAGTGGAAGTTCAATAGAGCTATATGCCAAATTGAATTTCATTTCTACAAAGGAAGCATTTAAAAGAATCTTAAGAGAAACACCAATATTAGAAGATAGACCTTACATATATAACAATCCAATAAAGGATGAGATGTATAGAGATATTATATATAGAGAGTTTTTGAAACTACAAACCTTAAATAATACGCATTATAATAAATTAAAAGCAATGAATCTTACCGACGAATATATTAAGGAGAATCATTTTAAAACAATTGAAAATAATCCTTATAAGAAAAAGAAAATATGCCAGAAATTACAAGAGCAGGGATTAAAACTAGATGGAATACCAGGTATGTTTCAAGATATAGATTTTAAATGGACTTATAAATCACATAACGGAATATTTATTCCTGTTGTATTTAATAACAAAATACAAGGTTTGAGAATCTTGCTAGATGATGAGTATAAGTTAGACACAGAGAATATTTGGTTTTCTAGTAATAACGAACATAATGGAACAAAAGCGAGTAATTGGCCGATGATACTAAAAGAAGAAAATAGTAATTGGATAAATATGTATAATGCTAATGAAACTCAAAGTATTATTATTGCTACAGAAATGATACTAGCTCATAAATTATTTAATAATACACATAAAACGGTTATAGGTATTCCGAATAGTGTAGATAAAGAAGTTGTTTTAAATATTGCGAAAAGGATGAATGTAGATAAAGTATTTTTATATGTGGATAAATGTAGTCTTTTACATTCTAATATGGCTATATTTAGCAATATCATAAATACATTAGAAGAACAAAATATAAAAATCGATTTTAGAATAGCATTGTCAGAGAAAGATATAGGAAAAGAACTAAATGAATATAAGGAAGAGAAAAGGAGAATTGCTTAAAGGAGGAGCAGCTTATTGAATAAAAAACAAGAGATAGAAGTATCAAATAAAATAATCAAATCACTTACAAATAAAGGATTTAAAATTAGTAAATACTATTCTAAGACTACTAAAAGTGTATATATAAAACTAGATTTTGGTGCTTGTGGAGGTATAAGAATCAGCGACCATAGGGGAAAGAAAAAATACCATTATAAATTTAACGTTATAAAAGGATATAAAGGACCAAAGCAGCTAAATGATGTAGGATATACAAGATTATTTTATAATTACTACAATACTGAAGAGCTTATAAACGATATTCAAAATGAAAAACAGGCTAAAATTAATAAATATGGTTTATATAATTATCATGAATTTATGAAAATAAATGCTAAAGATGATTTATATAAAAGATTTAAAAATGTAGCGTAAGAGATGGAGATATGTTCTATCTCTTATTTAATTTTATATTAGGAGGAATCAGAATGGAAATAAAAGAATTAGATAAAAGATTAATAGAAATAGCAAATTCATGTAGCTTTAATGGAAATAGAGGAGATTTAAGAAAAAAAGCATATGAAAGTTATGTTGAAATGATATTAAATTGGGAGATATCAGATAATAAGAAACAAACAATACTAAATAAATTATATGACAAAAATATGGAAATTTTAAAATACGAAGCACAGCATGTTAGTGTTATGGTAGCAGGACCAGCAAGATATGATGCGAAGAAATGGGACAAAAGTGATAAGATTCTTGAGTTGGAACATTACCTATATGTATGGATAAAGGAATTAGAAGAACAAATTAATACTTTTAAAGAAGATTCGAAAGACAAAGTACAGGAGGCTTTGCTAACAATAGAAAGATTATATAAACTAAATTTGGATCCAACAGCAGATATTATAAAATTAGCACTTATAAGTAATGAATCATTTATAAAGACGTATGAAAAGTATAATGAAGTCTTTAATTGGAGAAAGAATAGCAAAATATATAAATTATATCAACAAGCATTAAATGGAGAAATTAAGGAAATCAAGAAAGAAATTTTCTTTGAAGATGAGAATTTGACAGCTTTTGTTGAAGGAGATAGAGCTTATATAAAATTCATAATGAGACCACAAAGGCAATTAATTGTAGCATTAAAAAGTAGAAAATGGTGGTGGAATAGTTACAAAAAAGCTTGGAGTACATATTTAGAGAAGCTAGATAGAGAATGGGTTTCAAGCATTAGTGAAAGATATGTAAAGTATGTATAAAAACGATGGAGGAAATAAAATATGGAATATAAAAAATTTAATTATAAAAATTATAAAAATTGTTGGTTTAATGTTGGAACATATGTAGGTATGTTTGGGCCAATGTTTATAGAAATAGAAAATGAAAAGGAAGGAGCAATATGCGTAGCGACTGTCAATATGCCAGGATATTGCTATGATGATTGTGAAACTACTATAAAAAATTATTCTGAAAATAGTGGAATTACAGAATTCCTACAAAAAATGGGAATTATAAAGGAAATTTATACTCGTACAAGATGCAATCCTATGGCAGGACCAAGTGAAACAATAGATTTTTGCCTAATTAATGTGGGAAAACTTAAGGAATACAGCAGAAATTTTGATTATAAGTCTTAAAATTTAATTGAAAAGAAAGAGAGAAATAATATGGATGGAATACAGAGATTAGAGAAAATGCTAGAAG
>JAAWCC010000103.1 GCA_022792975.1 Clostridia bacterium
GAATAAGCCCATATAGTATAGCAATTAAGATAATACAAGAGGTAGGACGTCAAGGAAGTGGCTCAACAAGTGGAACATATCCAGGATATGAGGGATATTATAATTTCTTTAATTGGGGAGCATCAGATAAAGGCAATGATGGAAAGTCAGCAGTAGAAAAAGGCTTAATATTTGCAAAAGGAAAAGGCTGGAATAACCAATATACATCAATAGTAGAAGGGGCAAAAATGATGGCAAATAATTATGTAAGTATAGGACAAAATACAAGCTACTTCTATAAATTTAATGTAATTGATAATGGAAAACATTCATTATACACACACCAATATATGACAAATATTATGGATCCATCAAGTCAGGCAGGAAACTTATTTAATACATATGGCCAAAACGGAGTGCTAGATTCTTCAATAAACTTCATAATACCAGTTTTTGATAATATGCCAAGTGAAAAATGTGGAACACCAACAACAATGGATACATCAGATCCTAATACTCGTTATGTATCAGGAACAGATGTTAGACTTAGAAGAGGACCAGGTACAAACTACGAGGTTATAAAAAAGCTTTATACAGAATATGTATATGTTATAGACTTTAATGCAGGAAATGCAAATGAATATACATGGTGGAAAGTTAGAACATCAGATGGAACAGAAGGATATATAGCATATGATAAAGACTATATAAATTAATATACAAGAACTTGAATTAAGGAGGGGTTAAATTTAATGAAAATTGTAATAACTAGAAAAACAATAGTATTTGCACTGATTTTAATGATTCTCATATGCATGATACAATTACCAGTTAAAGCAGCAGATGTGTCTTTATCTGCGGGAAAAACCACTATGACAGTTGGGGAAACTACTACCTTAACATCTAAGGCAAATAATTGCACAGGTACATTATCATTAAGTACATCAGATAGCAGTGTAGTAAGTATAGAAGGAGATACATCTTTGTGGTTAGAAAATAATAGTAGCTCTGTGACAATAAAAGCTAATAAACCAGGTACAGCAACTATAACGCTAAAGCCAGTTTCTTTAGCAGATAGCGATACAGCGGTGAAGGTTACAACTCAAAAGTCAATAACAATAACAGTAAAAGAGAAGCCACAGGCACCAGATACATCTTCAGCAAAGCTTAAATCAATTACAGTTGCAGGAAAAACATACAATAACCCAAATACAGATATAACAGTTACAGTTGATGGAAAAACAGATACAGTAGATATTTCAGCTGTTGCAGTAAATAGTAGTGCAAAAATTTCTGGAACAGGAAAAAAAGAATTGAAAACAGGGACAAATACTGTTGCAATAACAGTTACAGGTTCAAATGGAGCAAAGTTAACTTATAATGTTAGAATAAGAAAACTGGTCGATTCTTCACAGGAGCAACCAAATGTACCAAATACTACACCAGATGCAACACCAGACCAAACAGCAGAGGAACCAACTCTTTTAAGGCTAAAAACTCTAATGATAACAGACACAGAATTATCACCTAATTTTGATGAAGAAACCTTCGAATATTCAGTAAATGTAACAAACGAAGAAAAACTCGACATAATAGCAGAAGCTAATGATGAAAATGCAGAAATAGAAATTGAAGGAAATGAAAATTTTATAGATGGTGAGAATGAAGTTACAATTACACTTACAAGGAAAAATAATTCAAACGAAGAAGAACAAAATGAGGAAAACGAAGAAGAAAACTCAGAGCCAGAAAAAACAGTATATACAATACATGTAACTAAAACAACAGTGGCTCTTTCAGCCCCAGAAGAAGAAAATTCAGGTGAGGATAAGGGATTTTTCGAATCAACAAAGGGAAAAGTAACAATAGGTGTCGCTGGACGGCTTCTTAGCAATAGGAGCAATAGCATTAATTGTTCACAAAGTAAGAGCTGGCAGAGAAGGGCCATCACATAGCGCAAGGAGAGAAGCAAAAAGACGTGCTTCCTTCAATGATTTTGATGATTAAAAAATAAAAAATTAAAAAATTTTTAAAAAAGTATTGAAAAAAAAATAAAAATATAGTATACATAATAGTGTGAATGTATATACTATCAATAAAGGAGAGTCTTATGAAAACTTTAAAGAAACTAGAGAAAATTTTAATAATGTTAGCTGTTATAGCAGTTATATGTGGACTAGCTACAACATGTAGTGCCGAAACTTCTTCAATTGGAGATATAGTTGGAGATATTCCAGTACTTAATGATCCAACACCAACTCCAACAAGTACACCAACTTCAACACCAAGTCCAATACCACAAAATAATCAAACAGGAAATACAACATTACCTAAAACAGGTGCAAATGATACTATTATGTGGGTATTATTAGGTGCTTGCACAATAGCAGCAGTTTATACTTATAAAAAAGTTAGAGATTATAATGTATAAAGATAAATTATAGGAGAGTAGCTAATAATATGTGCTACTCCTCCTTTGAATTTATTTCTTTTGCTTTGACAATAATTCTGTAATTGTCATTAATACTATCACATGTAATTAAAGTTATTATTCTTGAATTATCAGTATCTTGATTTAAACAAGATATATCATTTTGATTTGCCCTTGTAACCTCATAAATTTCATATTTAATAGTATTATTGTTATTATCATGTATTTCAACAATATCACCATTTTCTAATTTAGAAATATTACTAAAAAAAGTATCATTTTTGTAATTATGTCCAGCAATACATGCATTACCGAATTTTATTTAACTCAGGTCCATAAAACAAGCAAGTAGCAATTTTTAAAGCATCTTTACTAATTCCTGAAAGAATAGGATAAGAAATATTTATCTTTTTAATATCTATGATACCTATCACAGAAAAAGAACTATTTTCATAAAAAGTAATATCATTGCTAATAGGTAAAGCAGTGTAATTTCCTTCATTATTATAAATTTTAGTAATACCGATAACTTTTAGATATGCTTTTAGAAATTCTTTCATTTTTAGCTAATCCATTTTGAAATGAAATATAGTATATAACTAAAGAAATGGAGACAATAATAAGAAAAGAAAACTGC
>JAAWCC010000104.1 GCA_022792975.1 Clostridia bacterium
ATATTATGCAAGATGGAATGACAGCTTCTGAAGAAGACCCAAATGCAATGTATGTTAACATTTATGGAAAAACAGTTCAAGAGCTTATTGATGATGGTAAGAAATTAATGGAACAAAACGGAATGTCATTAGACCAAGTTAAACAAACATTAGATCAATTAAGCAAACAAGCTGGTAATTAACATATATTAAAAAATAATGTGTCCAGAGTAAAATCATGGATACATTATTTTTTGATACTTGATTTTTTTGCAAAAATGTATTATTATATATTAAAGTAATAATAAAATGTGCTTATAGCTCAGCAGGATAGAGCAGTCGCCTCCTAAGCGACCGATGGTGGTTCGAGTCCGCCTAGGCACACCAAGAGAACATTACACGAACATTTACTATTTTATAGGTGGATTTGCAATGCAAGTAATGTTATAAGAGGAGTTTACATCTTCTCTTTTTTTATATTTATGTGTATAAGAATAGCAAAGGATGTGTTTTTTAGGGGAGGGTGTGCACATAAAGTGCACACCCTCCCCAGACTGTTGACAAAGTATAAAAACTTCGTTTTGCAAAGGTGTCGTGGGCTCCTAGCGGAGAACTCATAAATTATCAATCTCTCGATAGATAATTTATGTTTGGCTTCGCCAAATCAAAATAATATTTTCACCGCATTGGGCTAATAAGTTTCCTACAACTCTTAATTCTCTATGTCTCGGAAGTGGTAGAATAGCTTATCGTATCCCTTATTAGCCAGTGTTTCGAGTTTATTAATTTTTCAGTGTACTGTTAAATATATATATTATATATCATCTTTTTATGTAAACGTCAATAAAATGCCTGAAATTCGCCCTAAAATTGAAAATAGATAGTGTTGATTAATTAAATAAATATGATATACTAAAAATACCTAAAAATAGCACTATTCCAAAATAATTTAGGAATAATAAAAAAAGGAGGACACAAAGAGAGAAAAACTATAGGTAAACAAAAATCATCGGATGTAAAGGACAGGAGGAAAAACATGCCTAATATTTTTGAGCTTTGGCAAGAGAAAAAAATTGGAAAAGGAGAGTATTTTAAAATTCCCATCCAAGAAAGACAGTTCACATTACCTCAGATCCTTACTGGGGAAAAGGATCAAACCGTTGCAACAATTAATACCATACGTGACCCTAATGGAAGCGTACCTTTAACCAGTTGTACATGTGTATCAACTGGAAAGTTGCATAACAACAATAGTCAATTACTGTTGATTGGTGAAGTTCTTCCAATTCCCGTTACTTTAACGGCTTATTATGGCGCAATCAACGGCTCTGTGGCTATAAATGCAGTTTGTGCAGCACTTCTTTCAATGCCAAATCAACTGATTGCAGCAAGAAGTATCAACCTTGAGCATATCAAGAAATACAAAAAAGAGATTTCTAATTTAGGAGAATATAACGATGAAGCTTACTGGGTTGATGACTATATTGCACTAACTGGCAAACCTGGAGCATCGATTTCTTGCGGTCTATACTATATCTATGATAAGAATCAACAGTGTATATCTGGTTTGTGTGAAATTATCTCTAGAGGAACAGCTGATGGAGAAAAGGTTGAAAGACCTGTTCGTTTTGGCGAAACGTACACAAATTTTATTAGACCTGTGTACTATGTAGATGTACGCAACCCTGCACTTGAAATAGAATTTGAAAATAGTGCATGGGTTATTAAAACCCAATAGAGACAAAAAGCAGTTCAAAGCATATCCTATGTGAAAGCCTTTAGTAACAAGTTATATTTAGCAAATTACATGGCAAAGCACTCTACTAAAAAATGGTAGGGTGCTTTGCTTAAAAGTTTTTTTAGTGTGAAAATTCTTAAATTTTTTAAAATTATACATAAATTAACTCATTTAATAAAATTTCTTCAACAGAATACTTATAATTATTCATAAGTCTAGTCCATTTTAAAGGATCAGTATTTTTCAAGTTTTCAGCAATAGGATTTTTCTCTAGCATTTGTTTTATAAGTAGGTCAAATCTTCTTTTAGCTTATTTGTCAGTTTCTACAATATGTTTTCTTAAAGTTTTGTTCATAAACATTATTATATAATCAGCCCTTTTATGATTTTTTAAATATTCCAATCTTAAATGCCCATATTTTCTAATAATATAATCATTTTCATAATCTTCCTTCTCTAAATATAAGTTAGGAATGAAAAAATCTCCATCTTTGTGATAAGCTATCTCTACCATAACTAAAACCTCCTAAAATTAAATTTCGCTACTTTTAGAATTATAATTTTATATCATTTCAGCTATCTATAAATATAATTTTTATAAAGTGTACTTAATTAACTCTTACTGTGTTAGGACTTGTGACAAGGTCAAAGTCCTGTGCTACGAAGAAATTGCTAAAGGAAGAAAAAACTATGAATAATGAATTACCAAAAACAAAAATTGATGAAAGAACAAGTATTGAATATCATTTATAGGGAGGTTACCATATTCCAAATCTTATGCCACCAAAACAGGAAAAAATCACTCTAAACAAATATAGACGTGTGAAATTAAATTATCTAAAGGAGCATAAAAAGCTGATTATACTATAATGCTAATGAGCGGAACTTTAAACGCACATTTAAAAGACTTACAAGAAATGGCAGATAGCAGAGTACAACATATTATCAGTGAGTTAAAAGCCAAAAGTAATTTGACTGAAGATATGAAAAATACAAATATACTTTAATGATGTAACACTTTGTTTATCCGTTGCATCAAAGAAAACTACATTTTATTAGGGTAATTACCCAGGGAGGAAAAGATTATGGCAAAATACGAAAACGAAGGCTACTGTCCCTATCAGTGGGTTGACCAATCTACCGATACTCGGTTGATTGGTCTGTGGAGCTTGATAGGTCCAAATGTGGTATATGAGGAAAAAGATGAAGTGAATTGCTCTCCTGATACTACTACATGTGACCAGATTTTCAGCACTGATCCTATTGCTTATGATGTGCTGTCTGCAATCGTAAAGAGAAACGTCAATGCAGAAAAGATTCTGGTACATCAGCCTCACAACGGCGCTTGTAACACTCAGCATATTTCTGACATTCAGAAAACTTTGTGTGAAGCAATGTCCCCTCAGCTCATCGTACATGCCGGAAGTAACTTCGTTGTTATCATTGCAGATGCTGCTTATGGCATTGATGTTTGGGTTTGGAACCTTAACAGCTGTTTCTAAGCCATACAAAAAAACGAATTGTTTTCTGCACTCATTTTGGGTGCAGTTTTTCTATAAATTTTATTATAAATGTGTTGCAATTTATCTAAAATATGATATATTTCAATAAACTGATTGATATTTGTATCAATCGTCACGAGAGCCGAAAAAGTTGTAGATAACTACGTCAACGGCACCATTTTATAACAACTTACAAACTATAAAATTTGTAGGTTGTTTTTACATATAAACTAAAAATATTCACTTTACCCCTCCCCTAAATGTATTGCGTATACTAGGCTTACTAGATTCAGTTAAATATGGAGCTTAATTTTATATTCAACCGTTTTAGCCAAAATTCGTTGAAAATAAACACTATTTATGATATTATGATTTTAGTAAAAAATTAGAATAGGGAGTATAAAAAATGAAAATTGGCATAGATATAGATAATTGCATATCTAATTTTGATGATACATTATTAAAAGAATATTTAAGACATGATAAGGAATTAAGAAATACAGGAATTATAAATGAAAATGCAGAATATTTAAGAAATGGAATGTTTGATTGGACAGCCGAAGAAGAAAATAGTTTTTATAATGCAAATATTGAAAATTTTGCAAGAAAGTTAAAACCAATAGAATGCTCCTCCTATTACATAAAAAAATTAAAGAACGATGGACATGAAATATACATTATAACTGGAAGAAATAATGGAGAATATACAAATCCTAATGAATTAACAAAAGAATGGTTAAATAAATATGATATTG
>JAAWCC010000105.1 GCA_022792975.1 Clostridia bacterium
AGGCTACAACAACTGGCACTGGTATGAGACAGTATGGGATGCAGGAGCAAATGCATGGAGAGCAGACATAACAGGAGCAACATATGGACAATATAACACATGGTTCTATACACATATATATCCATATGACCATGCAGGAAACACTGCATGTTATCCAAAAGATGACCAAAAAGTATATATACCAAATCCAAACACAGCACCAGTAATACAATCAGCAGAATTCTCAAGTAAAACAACAAACTCATTAACATTTACAGCAAGAGCAACAGATGCAGAAAATGATAATCTAACATATACATTATACACAAGCACAGATGGAAACAATTGGACACTAAAACAGACATTATCAAATCAAATATCTGGAACACAAGCAACACTGACAGCAAGTGGACTAACCAAGTACACAGACTATTATTGGAAAATAGATGTATCTGATGGTAAATTATCAAATAGTACAGGCAGGAAAGCGCAGGCTAGGACAAAATGTGATGGTAGTGGCTACAGATGTTCAGGAGGTACGTTTGTTCCATGCAGCATATGTGGTGGTTCAGGTTCTGTAACATGTGGAGGCTCGCTCAGAACCACAGGTAGTCGGAGGCCGCGATCATGGCTGCTCTGGCGGTGGCTATTACTCGTGGGTGAATCTTTCATGTGGGTCGTGCGGTTGGTTCGGGTCATCATATTCATGTTCGGGCTGCGATGCCGGAGACAACGGATACTATAGCTGCCCAGCAAGGAAAAGTTGCTCAACAGGTTATACATCCAGCTGTCAACATGGTGTTACATATAGTCATGATTACTGCTTGCATGGAAAAACTCGGTGAACATGATTAGACAGTGGGACGGAACCTTTGTCTATTTCAGATATAAAAATAAAAAAATATTGAAAAAACAAAAGCACTAAATATATAATTGGTTTAACTACAAATCAATATATAAGGAGTGCTTTTGTTATGAATATGTTTTAATTTCGATTTTTTCTTTTTCTATTTACGAAATGTTGCCACAAAAATTGTATTAGATTAATTATAAGCTCAAGTAAAGCCATAAGAATTGGTTGAAAAATTAATAAATATTAATTATACTTTATAGATATACTTTATAGAAATTTTAGGCAATTTTATTGTGAAAAAACATAATTCTCCAATTTAAATAAAAAAACAGTAATTCTGAATGTACTGAACCCAAAAAGTTGGACAGTATAAATTAGGCTACTAACTTGGAATGTTCTCTGTATTGAACAGGGGACATTCCATTTAAGTTTGCTCTTAATTCTTCCGCTATTATAATATTCTATATATTCAATTATATCTTTTTATAATTCTTCTATATTTTTATATTCTTTTTCTTTTATATAATAAAGTTCTGATTTTAATATTCCAAAAAAATTATCTGCCACACTATTATCTAAGCAGTTGCCCTTTCTTGACATGCTTTGTTTAATTCCTTTTTGTTTTAATAAATGTTGATATCGTTGCATTTGATACTGACACCCTTGGTCTGAATGTAATATTAGATTAGTATTATCTGGGATCTTCTGAAAAGCTTTTTCTAGCATATCTATTACTTGATTAAGTACAGGGTGTCTTGATAAATTAAAACTTATAACCTCTCCATTAAATAAATCTACTATTGGGGATAGATAAAGTTTATCATTATTAACTTTAAATTCTGTTACATCTGTAATCAACTTTTCATTTGGCTTATTTGTTTTAAAATCTCTTTTTAGTAGATTGTCTGCTGAAATAGACAAAGGGACGGAGCTTTTGTATTAATAAAAACTTCGTCCCTTTGTCTAAAGATTATATTTATCAACATTAAAAGAAAAAAAGGTAGTACTAAGCTGTATCCTTAGTACTACCTTTTTTTCTTTTAATGTTGATAAAGTATAATACATTATGCTGCATATCAATTTTCCTTTTTTTCAATATATTTTACTAATAGTCCAAACTATTAGAGTCTAAAAGAAAATCATATATACTCATTATTATTATTCCATTTTCGTAACGAGATTTTTTTATATTATCTCCTACAATTATTATCTTCTTAAAAAAGTCATTTACATTTAATAATGATTTCTGTTCTTGTGCAACTTTCTCAGATGTTTTCATTTCTAATACTGATTGGATATAAATTTTGTTGTTTCCTTTATTTGCAACAAAATCAATCTCTAATTGTTTCTTACTGTTTCCTTCTCTTATCTCAACTGAACCAACATCAACATTATATCCTCGTTTTCTTAATTCTAAATAAATTACATTTTCCATTATATGCGATATTTCTTCACTTTGTCTAAAATCTAGAAATGAATTTCTAATTCCCATATCAGTAAAATAATATTTTTGAGGAGTTTCTATAAATTTTTTTCCTTTTACATCAAAACGTCTTGCTTTTTCTATCATAAAAGCATCTTGTAAATATCCTAAATAATTATATATTGTTTTGTCAGTCATGCTAGAACCTCTATCGCGTTCTTTAAAAACATTTGATAATTTTAATGGATTTGTTAGTGAACCTATATCAGACGCTATTATTTGCACTAACATTTCTAGTTCTTCTTTGTTTTGAACTTTATTTCTTTCAACAATATCATTAATATATACATTTTCCTTTTGTGTTTTTAAATAATTTGTTTTAGCATTATCTGTTTTAGAAAGTAGTGTTAATGGTAATCCTCCATAGGTATAATATTCGTTTAAAGCCTTTTCCTCATTTACGTCAATTACAGAGAAAAATTCTTCAAAAGATAGTGGATAAACTCTTATTTCATCCCCTCTACCTCTAAATTCTGTAACTATATCTGATGATAAAAATTTTGAATTACTTCCTGTTACATATATTTCTACATTGCTTATATGCATAAATCCTATTAAAACTGATTCAAATTCTTTAACTTGTTGTATTTCATCTAATATTAAGTAATATTTTTTATCATCAACAATTAAACTTCTTATATATTGGTCAAGTATATCTGGATCTAAATACTTACTGTTTGCTCTTTCATCTAAACTTATTTTTATAATATGATTTTTCTCCACTCCTTGTTGGATAAGATAATTTTTAAAAATTGGGTCTAATAAATATGATTTTCCACACCTTCTTATTCCAGTAACAATCTTTATAAGTCCATTATCCATTCTATCTATAAGCTCGTTTAAATAAAAATCTCTTTTTATTTCCATATTTCAAACCTCCATTACGAATTTTTTCCTTTTACGTATTTTTTTCGTAATGATTATATCAAAATTTTTAAATTTGGTCAATTGTTTAATTACGAAAATTTTGCAATTATGTAACTTTTTCGTAATGATTATATGTATTTTTAATATTAATATACATATTTTTAGATATTTTCATATACAAATGCTATATTCTTATAATGCCAATTTCTTAGCTTCTTCCTTCATTTTCAAAACACAAAAAGGTGATGTATCATTTTTGTGCTTTATCAAATATTATAAAATATTTTGATGCTTATATGCTAAAATATCATGCCTGATTGACTCTTTAGGACAAACGGAAATATACGCTTGGACCACTGATGGTGGTTATTACAGCTCAGAGGAAAGTACAGAAAATTTGAAATTTGATAACATTTCTCCAGAAGTAACAGAAGCAGAAATAAATGGAACTCAAGG
>JAAWCC010000106.1 GCA_022792975.1 Clostridia bacterium
ATAAAATATAATTTACAAGAACCTGATATTGTTAATAAGTTAATATCTAAGATTAAGAATGCAATAGAAGATATAAAAAATAATCCAGAAGTATATGCAATTATAGATGATGATTTTATAAAAAAGTTGGAAATAAGAAAAATTATTGTAGACAACTATATTATTTTTTATAGAATAAAAAGTAATACAATAGAAATAGTAAAAGTTATATATGGTAGAAGAAACTGGATAAAATTATTGTAAAGAATGGAAATAAAAATATTGCTGAAAAGTAGTAGTTGAAGGTGAAGCCGCATTATGAAAAATAATATAGAAGTAGAATTTTTAATGCCAAATCAATATAAGAAGTATAAAACAGAATTGATATCTATTTTTAATGAAAACTTTTTTAGAAATGGAGGTATGTTATACTCTGATGATTTTTTGGTAAATTCTAGTTTCATCATAATTGCAAAAAGCAATAGCTTAATTGTAGCATATATGGCAATTTCCTTTGATGTAGAAAATGAATTAGATAGGAAATATGAAAAATACTCAGAAGAACCAAAGCTAAGGAATAGCTTAGTAATTAAGCATTTAGTAGTAAAAGAACAATATAGAAATTTGAATATTGCAACTAAACTAATTGAAAATTTGAAACAATATGCTATAAGTAATGAAATACATAGTTTATATCTGTGGACAACTCCCAATAATAAAATAGCATTGAAATTTTATCAAAAAAATGGTTTTTATAAAATAGGTGATTACATTCCACCTGATGGGGCTTTCCAAGGACTTAATAACTTTCATTCAATAATGATGGTTTCTAATATCTAACAGAAAAAAATAAATATAGAAATAATAAAAGCATCTCAAAATACAATAATGCAAATTGAGATGTTTTTTCCTTTACGCCATTACACGAGGGTTCGTATAATGAGGTCTTGGTGAGCCAGGAGGGATTCGAACCCCCGACCCCGGGCTTAGAAGGCCCGTGCTCTATCCAACTGAGCTACTGACCCAAATTAGCATGATGAGTTTTCATAATTATTACTAAAATATGATAACACAAAATCACGTTAATGTCAATATTTTTTTGTTAAATGGCATAGAAATTTTAACATACGATTATCTTGAATATACTTATGTGCTGTATTTATGTAAGCTTATAATTCAATTGCACACTATTCTTTTTTCTAATTTTATAAGTTGATATATCAAACACTTATAAATTTATTATTTTTGTGAGAAGAAATTTTATGCTAACTTTATCGGATTTCTAACATATGCCAATTGATTAAAATGTAACTTAATATAGAACGTTCTAATCATAGATAGTCAATATATGCAAACTATGTCCAATATATATTTGCCAAAATATTATGGATAGTTTAACTAGCATATCTATCAGTAAAGGTAAAATTATAGATTTCCCTCATGAGAACTTTTTTATCTTATAACAAAATTAGTTACAAAAATATTTCACATTATAAAGAAGGTATATTCTTCTATTTATAACCTTTCTAATTACGATATAGAGCACATATTCCTATGGATAGTGATACAAACAAGTACGTTTTTTTGAATTAGAGACTTTCTCAAATATTCTACATAATTTTATTTCATATAACCTTCAACTTTTCTTATAAATTCATTCATTCTATCATCTTTCAAAATATTATGTGGGCAGTCTTTACCTGAAAACTCATTATGTGTTTTAATACTCTTTAATGTCAAATTATATTCGTTTAATAAATATGCAACTAATTTACTTGCATTATCAAATGTTCTTTCAAAATCTCCATCCTTATTTACACACAACTCAATTCCAACTCCAAATAAGTTTCCTTTTTCTGTTGCCGCATGGTATGCAACTTCGTCATCTGGTATATGATGATAAATTTCTTTATCATCTACTGTGTAATGCCATGCCGTTGTCGTACTATTATTTTTACTCAAATACTCTGCATGACTCTTAGCCGTTGCCCCGTTTGCAGTATTTGCTGTTTCATGTACAACAATATACTTTATTTTTCTCTTTTTCTCTGTACGTGCTTGGTTACTACTTTCTACCAGTTTAGTATGAACTTGTATTCCATATACTTCACTCGGAAATACTGATTCTCCTGAATATTCTAATTTATTTAATAATGTATTTACTATATAAATACTGACTATTAGTAGTATTACAATTAAAATTATTCTTCTATAATTAATCCTAATTTTCTTTTTCATAATTTTTACTCCATAATACTACTATATCCTCTTTTTAGTATAAAATCTAGTAATAATTAGCAAAAATAATAAAAGTTTAAGATTTTCATTTATCTAATTTCATACTCAATGATACTTTTTGTCTTTCTTTATCTATCCCTATTACTTTTACTTTTACTACATCACCTACGGATACTACTTCTGACGGATGCTTAATAAATCTATTACTCATTTCTGATATGTGCACTAATCCATCATGTTTTACTCCAATATCTATAAATGCCCCAAAGTCTATTACATTTCTTACTGTTCCATTTAAACACATTCCTTCCGTTAAATCTTCTAATTTCAGTACATCATTTCTTAAAATTGGTTTTGGCATTTCCTCTCTTGGATCTCTTCCTGGCTTTGTAAGCTCTTTTATAATATCTTCTAACGTTATTTCTCCTATTTCTAATTCTTTTGCAATATCCTCTATATTTATGTTTTTTAATTTTTCTTTTAATTCTTCCAGCTTATCTTTTTTTCGTAAATCTTCTTTAACAAATCCTGCTTTATCCAATAATTTTTCTGTCTGCTCATAATTATCTGGATGTACCGCCGTTATATCCAATGCGTTATCTCCATCTGCTATTCTTAAAAAACCAGAACATTGTTCGAAGGTTGAGTTTCCGTAACTTTGGCACCTTTAATAATTGTTTTCTATTTTTAAATTTTCCATTCGCGTCTCTATATTTTACTATATTTTTAGCAATCCCTGAATTTATGCCTGATACGTATGCTAAAAGTGACGGTGTTGCGATATTTACATCTACTCCTACTTTATTTACTGCATCTTCGACGACTCCTGTTAAACTCTCGTTCAAATTTTTTTGATTTACATCATGCTGGTATTGTCCAACTCCAATTGCCTTGGGATCGATTTTCACAAGTTCAGCTAATGGATCCTGAAGTCTTCTTGCAATTGATATTGCACCTCTAATTGATACATTGATATCTGGATATTCTTCTGCTGCAAGTTTTGATGCTGAATATACCGATGCTCCTGCTTCACTTACGATAGCATAGTTTATATTCCTATCAGCTTCTTTTATCATTTCTGCTACAAACATTTCAGATTCTCTTGAAGCTGTTCCGTTTCCAATTGCTATCATATCTACTTTATCTTTTTTTATGAGTTTTAATAACTTATCTTTTGCTCCTTGTACATCATTTTGAGGTGCCGTTGGATACACTGTTTCTATATCTAACAGTTTTCCAGTTTCATCTATTATTGCAATTTTGCATCCGAGTTCTATATGCTGGGTCAAACCCCATTACTGTTTTCCCCTTAATTGGAGCTCCAAGCAATAATTGTTTTGCATTTTTCCCAAACACTTTTATTGCCTGTTCTTCGGCTTTTTCTGTTAAATCATTTCTTATTTCTCTTTCAACTGATGGCTCAATTAATCTTTTAAATGAATCCTGAATAGTCAGCTTCAACATTTCTGTAAATTGCGTTTTTCCTATTATTACATCTCTTTCCATGTATTCTATAATTTTTTCTTCTGGTTTATCTAGTTTAACTTTTAAAGCATCTTCTTTCTCTCCTCTATTTATTGCTAGTATTCTATGGCTTGGAATTTGATTTATCTTCTCTTTATATTCTTTATACATTTCATAGTTTGTTTGTACTTCTTCATTTACTTTTTTTGTTTGAACATATCCTTCCCTATAATATAACCTTTTAATTTGTTTTCTATATTTTGCATTATCTGATATATTTTCTGCAATAATGTCAAGCGCTCCTGCTATTGCTTCTTCTGGAGTATTTACTTCCTTTTCTATATTAACATACTTCATGGCTATCTTATTTATATCTTCTTTTTCACTTTGCATATATATAATTATACTAAGCGGTTCTAACCCCTTTGCTTTTGCAATTGTTGCTCTCGTTTTCTTTTTTTGTTTATATGGTCTGTAAATATCCTCTACTTCTGCTAAGGTTATAGCACTTTCTATTGTTCGTGCAAGTTCTTCTGTCATTTTTCCTTGTTCTTCTATTGATTTTGTAATTTCCTCTTTCCTTTTTTGTAAGCTTCTTAAATACGTTAATCTATCATTTAAGTCTCTTAATACTTCGTCACTAAGATTTCCTGTTACTTCTTTTCTATATCTTGCTAT
>JAAWCC010000107.1 GCA_022792975.1 Clostridia bacterium
CAAAAAATCGCTGAATATTTTGGAGAGGATACATATGTCTTTGATATTCCTGGAACAGTATATGATGTGGAGGTAATAGAGAGACCAAAAGATTGGCTTAAATACAGCATTGAAGAAGAAATTATGTCGGGAAGAAATGTACAGGTATTTCTCTCAAGCAAGAAGCAGATTTATAGTCTCATGGAGGAACTCAAATACGAAAGAGCAGTAATTTTACCCTTGCATGGAGATTTGAGTTTTGAAGAGCAACAGAAATGTTTTGCAAGATACGATTTACCTTTGGTAGTTCTTTCAACCAATATTGGACAGACAGGATTAACTATCCCAGGAATTAATTCGGTAGTAGATACTGGTAAGGCTTTAATTCCTATTGCTAGGAATGGTGTTGAGGAAATTTGCGAAGTTGATATTAGTCAAGCAGATATTGAGCAGCGTATGTGGCGTTCTGCCCGAACTGGAAATGGAAGGTATATTCTTTGCTCAGATACTCCTATTGAGGAAAGAGCAAAGTATCCTGTTCCAGAAATTCAAAGAAGTCTGCTTGATCAAGTTGTCCTTCGTTTTGCAGCTATTGGACTTGATATGGAGAAAATGAAGTTTTTCCATCAACCGTCTATTTCGGAAATTAAAGCTGCCAAGAAACTGCTGAAAAGCATCGGAGCTTTTGATGACAACTACAATATTACTGAAATTGGGCGTCAGATGTCCAAAATGCCAGTGTCAGTAGAGTGCGCCCGTATGATTGTGGAGGCCGAAAAGTATGGCTGTGTAGAGCAGGTTTTAACTATTTCTGCGATTGTAGAAATGGGAGGTCTTCTTGAACGTCAGAAGGGAGGGGATAGAACAACTGCAGGTCGATACAGTAACTTTACTGATGAAAATCAGAGTGACTTACTTGCAGAACTTGCTGTGTGGAATTATTTGAATGGGCTCGAAAAAATTGATTTTAAGGCAATGAGAATAAACAGAACGAGCTTCAATAGTATAAATAATCACATCAAGAAACTGCATACGGCTTTATCTGGTATTGTTGAGTTTAATAGCAATGATGACCGAGAGGCGATTCTTAAGTCCTGCATTTGCGCATATTCGTCACGAATCTTTGTGAGTGATTCTATTTATAACAATTACGTCGACAAGGAGGGCTTGGAATGGAGGCTAGATAACAAGAGCTGTCTAAATTATACACATAATGAGTTTGTTGTAGGAAAACCTGTAACTATACCAGGACGTTATGGACAAATGAATTTGCTTACATTTGCAACTAGAATTGATAAAGAGACACTTATCGAGCTTGTGCCAAATGAGATTGAGCAAAAGACTCGTATATCCTATGTGCCTTCAGTTGATGCAGTAAGCATTAATGAAACAAAGCAATTCAGAGGAAATAATGTTGAGTTTAACAGCTATATTGATTATCAGCATCCGCAGCTTGCAGAACTCAGAGCGGAGTATGAAAAGGAAGAACGTAGAATAGACGAAGAAAATAGAAGGTATTTTGGATTGCAGCCTAGGCAAACTCCAAAGCCCCAAAAGCTTCAGGAGGGAAGTGTAAAAATAGGTGAAAGGATATTTGCTTGGCAATATCAAGTAAATGAAAATGGCGATATTGTTCCTATAATTGCTCTTGAATACGAAGACATATTTACATTGGAACAAGACGAAGTATTCTTAGAGGATGGGAGCAGAGTTTGGTTCCAAAAGCGTGGTAGCTGGCGAACGTATGAAACTGTGGCACGGTTCAGAAATTGGGAGGAAAACAGAAGGCTTGCTGAGATACGTACAGAGGTAAGAGGAGGACTTAGTCGTACAGTTATAAAAACTATATATGCTGCAGCTTCTACGAAGGACGTATTGGGAGAATTTGTGCTTACCAAGGACAACGGCGGGTATGGCGAAAATGATATTTTTGCTTATAAATGCTTTGTTTTAAAAGAAGGCACAGTAAGGTTGGGAGTGACAAGCGAAGAAAGTCAAGCAAATGAGTGTAACCTCGAGGCTCTTAAGCATTTATTCATGAAGGAGGTTTCCAATAATTATCGCAGTGGTAAGTTCAGCCATCTCTCTGGAAAGAAGAAGAAAGTGCTTACTGAGGCCGAACAAAGAAAGAAAGAGGATTTTGACGCCTTTGTAGAGGACGTCGTGCAAGAGATTACTTTGGACACTGCTATTGAAAGTATTGGACTTGTAGAAGAATATTATCAGGCGCTTATGTCTTAATTAAATCAAATGCAAAAACAAAAAGTGCTAGGGGCATTGCCCCTTAGCACTTTTTGTTTGATTAACATACAATTAAATCTTCCCTACCAGCTCCTGTACCTATAAATTTTATAGGGCAACTGATAACTTCTTCAATTCTATTTAAGTATTTCTTTGCATTTTCTGGTAAATCTTCACGTCTTTTTATATTACTAATATCTCCAAAGTTTCCTTCAAATTCTTCATAAACAGGTGTAGAATTTTCTAAGTATTCTGGTGTGGTAGAAAAATCAGTTGTGATTTTTCCTTTATGATTATATGCAACACAAAGCTGTATTTTATCAAGTTTTCCGAATAGTATCAAGATGGTTAAGTGCAATACCTGTTAATCCATTTATCATAACACAGTATCTCACAGCAACTAAATCAAGCCATCCACATCTTCTAGGTCTTTTTGTAGTAGTTCCGTATTCATGACCTAGCTCTCTAATTTGATTTCCAACTTCATTTAATTGCTCTGTAACAAATGGACCTTCTCCTACTCTTGAAGAATATGCTTTAATTACACCATAAACTTCTCCAAGGTCTTTAGGGCTTATTCCAGAGCCTATACACATACCGCCAAGAGAAGGATTAGAAGAGGTAACATATGGGTAAGAACCGAAATCTATATCAAGCAAGGTTGATTGCGCACCTTCACAAAGTAATTTTTTATTTTCCTTCATACAATTATGTAGTAAAACAACAGTATCAACGACATATGGTGCTAAAATTTTAGCGTATTCTTTATATTCTTTAATAATTTCGTCAGCATCTACTTCTGGGTAGCCATAAGCTTTGAAAATTATATTTTTATTTTCAATGTTTCTTCTTGCGAGTTCTTCAAATCTTGGTCTTATAAAGTCTTGAATTCTTATTCCAGAGCGTTCAAATTTGTCACAATATGCAGGACCTATTCCACGGCAAGTTGTACCAATTTTTGCATTTCCTCTGATTTCTTCTAGCATTTTATCTTCTGCTACATGATATGGCATTATAACATGTGCTTTATCACTAATACGTAAATTGTCTACTGAATATCCATGAGCTTTTAAGTTGTCTATTTCTTCAATTAAAACTTTTGGGTCAATAACAACTCCGTTACCAATTACAGCAAGTGTTCCCTTATTTAAAATTCCTGAAGGGATAAGGTGAAAAGCAAATTTTTGACCATTAACTTCAATTGTGTGTCCAGCATTATTTCCACCAGTACATCTTATTGAAACATCTGCGCTTGTAGATAAGTAGTCAATAATTTTTCCTTTTCCTTCGTCACCATAAAAGGCACCTAAAACAACATCGACTTTTGACATAAAAAAGACCTCCTCTTTAATTTTCACATACAAAAAATAATTCTCGCACGCACTTTATATTATCATGCAAAACTTGAAAAATGTCAATAACAATTGAAAAAAATAAAATATTGTGATAAAATATATTTGCAAAAAAATAGTAGGAGGAATATATATGGAAAAAGGATATGTTACACCACTTGGAACTCGTTATGCGAGTGAGGAAATGAATAAAATTTGGTCATCAGATTCAAAATATGGAACTTGGAGAAGGCTTTGGGTTGCACTTGCAGAAACAGAAAAGGAACTTGGAATTGATATTACAGAAGAACAGATAAATGAAATGAAAGCACATGTAGACGATATAGATTATGAAGTTGTAAAAGAAAGGGAAAGAGAATGTAGACATGATGTGATGGCGCACGTATATGAATTTGGAACAAAATGTCCATCAGCAAAGGGAATAATACATCTTGGTGCAACTTCTTGTTTTGTAACAGATAATGCGGATGTAATTCTTATGAATGAAGCACTTAAAGTTGTAAAAGAGAAGCTGATTTTAGTTATACGTAATTTGAGAAATTTTGCTATGGATAATAGAAAAGTAACTTGCCTTGGATATACACATTTTCAACCAGCACAGCTTACGACAGTGGGGAAGAGGGCAACTCTTTGGATGCAGGATTTAGTTGAAGATTTAGAAGAACTTGAATTTGTTTTGGGAAATATGAAGCTTCGTGGCTGTAAAGGTACAACTGGAACACAAGAAAGTTTTATGAAGTTATTTAAAGATGAAAATAAGGTTAAACAACTTGATGGAAAGATTGCAGATAAAATGGGATTTGATAAGGTTTTTGCAGTATCAGGTCAAACATATACAAGAAAGCTTGACTCGAGAGTGCTAAATGTGCTTAGCTCAATTGCACAAAGTGCATCAAAGTTTGCAAATGATATGAGGCTTCTGCAGCATGAAAAAGAACTAGAGGAGCCATTTGAAAAGGGACAAATTGGTTCTTCTGCAATGGCATATAAAAGAAATCCAATGAGAAGTGAGAGAATTAATTCACTTTCAAGACATGTTATAGCACTTGCACAAGATCCTGCAATGACAGCGGCAACTCAATGGTTAGAAAGGACATTAGATGATAGCGCAAACAAGAGAATTTGCATTCCAGAGGCATTTTTAGCAATAGATGGTATACTTATCCTATATGCCAATATAACTTCTGGTATAGTCGTATATAATAATGTAATAAGAAGGAATTTAATGCAGGAATTACCTTTTATGGGTACAGAGGAAATATTAATGAAGGCTGTCTTAAAAGGTGGAGATAGACAGGAATTGCATGAGAAGATTAGAGGGTATTCAATGGAGGCTGCAAGAGAAGTTAAGGAGTTTGGTAGACAAAATGATTTGGTGAATAGGATTGCAGAGGATGAGAGTTTTGGATTTACTAAAGAAGAAATATTAGATATATTAAATCCAGACAATTTATGTGGAAGGGCTCCGCATCAAGTAGAGGAGTATGTGTATGGAGTTATTGACCCAATACTAGAAGAATATAAAGAATTAATTAAAAATATAGACATAGAAGTGAAGGTATAAAATAATAAGCATTTCAGTTGGCAATGTCAACATAAAAATTAGATGGTTATTACAATGATTTTCACGTTGCTATGGACTATTGGAATAATATCCTATTGGTTATATTCCAATTTTAATTGGGTATTAAGTTTATATCTAGAACGTTATAAAATGAGAAGAAAAAGCAACAATTCCAGTGAGAAATCACTGGAATTGTTGTATATAAAATTAATAACTATTCAAACCTCTTTCCAGTTAATATATTATAAGCCTCAACATATTTAGCTCTAGTAGTAGTAATTACATCTGCTGGAATGGGAGTAGGGTGGTCAGCATCCCAATTGTTTGCTTTTAGCCAATCACGCATGTATTGCTTGTCGAAGCTTTTTTGTGAACGACCTATTTCATAATCCTCCTCTGGCCAGAATCTGCTTGAATCTGGGGTTAGGACCTCGTCTGCTAGGATTAGGCTTTCGTTTTCGTCTAAGCCAAATTCAAATTTTGTATCTGCTATTATAATTCCTTTTGATTTGGCATAGTCTGCGCATTTTTTGTAGATTGCAATTGTTTTTTCTTTAATTTTTTCTGCTAAATCTTTTCCAATAAGCTTACAGGTTTCTTCAAAACTAATTGGCATATCGTGTCCTTCTGCTGCTTTTGTTGTAGGAGTGAAGATTGGCTCTGGTAATTTTTCTGATTCCTTAAGTCCTGATGGAAGCTTTATTCCACATATTGCTCCATTTTCTTGGTAGCTTTTCCAGCCTGAACCTGTAATATATCCTCTTACAACACATTCAACAGGAAGCATTTTTAATTTTTTTACATACATACTCCTGTCTTTAAATTCTTCTGTTTTAAATTCTTCTGGGAACTCCTCAAACTTTGTTGATATTATATGGTTTGGAATGATGTCTTTTACAAAATCAAACCAAAATTCAGAGATTTTATTTAAAACTTTTCCTTTATCCTCTACCATTGAAGGAAGTATAACATCAAAAGCTGATATTCTATCAGAAACTACCATCATAAGACTATTTTCGTCTACTTCATAAATTTCACGAACTTTTCCACTACTAATTTTTTTCATATAAATCAATTCCTTTCTATTATTACATTTGCTCTAAATAGCTAGAGTAACCTATGCTTTGCAATTTTTCATTTTTCTTAAGTACAGCGTCATTCATTGATTTTTTATAGTCACATATTTTTTGATATAAAGCTTCATTTGATGTAGAAAGAATAGTTGCAGCAAGTATTCCTGCATTTTTTGCACCATTTATTGCAACTGTTGCAACGGGTATTCCAGATGGCATTTGAACTATTGAGTAAAGGGAATCTATTCCATTTAAAGTTTTAGACATAATTGGAACACCTATGACAGGACATGGAACTTGTGCTGCAAATACTCCAGGTAAATGCGCTGCACCACCTGCTCCAGCTATTATAACTTTAACCTTTCTTTCCTTTAGACTTTTTGCATAGTCCATTGCTGCTTCTGGGCATCTGTGAACAGAAAGTATAGTCATTTCGTATGAAATCCCCATTTCTTCTAAAAATTTTGCAGCCTCTTTCATAATAGATAAATCAGAATCACTTCCCATTATGATAGAAACATCAACTTGTTTTTCCATAAAAACCTCCTAAAATATATTAAAACTTATTATGTGTATTTTCAACAAAGGACTTTAATACCTCAACCAATTGAATTTTTTCAGCAGCTTGTACTTTTTTCGCTAAATCTTCTGCTGTATCATTTGGCATAACTTTAACTCTTGTTTGCATTATAGTTGGACCTCTGTCATATTCTGAATTTACATAGTGAAGAGTCACTCCGACTGTAATCCTCTTTTGCTTCGATTACTGCTCTATGAACATTCATACCATACATACCTTTACCACCATATTTTGGAAGTAGGGCAGGGTGAGTGTTGATTATTGTGTATTTTGAAAGAAGACCTTTTCCAATTAATTTTAAATAACCAGCTAAGACAATTAAATCTATATCTAATTTTGAAAGAACAGCTACAAGCTCATTGTCCATTTTTTCAGAATCTTTTTCTTTAATTGTATATGTAGGAATGTTTGCTTCTTTAGCACGTTCTAAAGCGAAAGCCTTTGGATTATTTGAGACAACAAGAGATATATTTGCTTCTAATCTTTTATCTTTGATAGCATCAATAACACTTTGAAGTGTAGTGCCATTTCCTGATGAAAAAACAACTATATTGTACATAAAAACCTCCATCTATATGGAATAATTCTATTTGAGACAAAAAAATATATTTTTCGTCACAAATAGAATTATAATACGAAATCAGCTAAAAGTCAAGAAATTATAGTCACCAAAATTGAGTGAGCTCGCAAGAGGCAAGAGAGGAGAGACAAGGGGAAAGACAAGGGGACGGGGCTTTTGTCTTAGGATTTCAAAAAGATTTGAACCTTAAGACAAAAGCCCCGTCCC
>JAAWCC010000108.1 GCA_022792975.1 Clostridia bacterium
AAATTGACGTAGAATATTTAATCAAGAAAACAGACACAGATGCAGTCAGAGAAATAATGAGATTATTAGATATGGACGGAATAACTCTTCAAGAAAAAAGAGCACTAACAAGATATATAGACAGATTAGAGAAGAAACTAGAAAAGGAAAATATGGATTTTAGAGACTTTAACATATCTAAAATGCAAGCAAAGAAATTAATATCAAATGAATAATAATTAAAATACAAATTATTATAAATAATATAATCACCCCAAAGTTTACAAGATTTAAGAAACTTTGGGGCGATTTATGTCTAAAACAATTGTGTTTATGTAAGATTTGTGTTATAAATAATTATATAAGGTGATAATTATGAGAAATCTAAATGATAGATTAAAAAATAGAAAAATCAATTCTAAAGCATTACTAGAATACGGATTTAAGGAGGAGGACAACAAATATATTTACAAAACTAGTATAGGAAATAACCAATTTGAATTAAAGGTAGTTATTTCAGAAAAAGACAGTTACTCAAAGCTAATAGATTTAGAAGAAAAAACAGAATTTGTTCTTGCCGATATTCAGAATGCAGAAGGACAGTTCATAGGAAAAATAAAAAAAGAGTATGAGACACGACTAAATAAAATATTTGAAAGGTGCACAACTAAAGAAGCATTTAAAAGCAAGCAAGCATTAGAAATTATAAACTATATAGAGAAAAAATATAATGACAAACTAGAATTTTTATGGGAAAAATTTGACAATAATGCAGTATGGAGAAATAAGCAGAATAATAAATGGTATGGTATTTTGCTTTTAATACCTAAAAGAAAACTCGCAATAGAATCAGATGAGATAATAGAGATAATTGATTTAAGATATGAAAAAGAGAAAATTGAAGAAATAATTGATAATAAAAATTTTTTTTCTGGCTACCATATGAATAAGAAAAACTGGATAACAATAAAACTAGATAATTCCATAGACACGGATTTGATATATAATTTGATAGACAATAGCTATAAGTTGTCAATAGGCAATAAATGTGGAATTACAGGAGAGAGCCTATCTAAAAATGTATATGAATATTTAACTACTATACCAAAAGGAAAGGTGGTTACATATAAACAAATTGCAGAAGGTTTAGGAAACAAAGGATTAGCAAGAGCTGTCGGGAATATATTACATAAAAACCCAGATGAGCATAAATATCCATGCTATAAAGTTTTAAATAGTAAAGGGGAATTGGCTGAAGCTTTTGTATTTGGAGGACGAGATGTACAAAAGGAGAAATTAGAAAAGGAGGGTATTAAAGTTGTGGACAACAAGGTGGATTTAGAGTTATATCAATGGAAACAGTAATATTATATCGCAAATTTTACATAAAAGAACAGTATGTTGCAAAATTTTACAATATATGATATAAATATGATATTAATACCCAAATTGGAGGGAAAATGGAGAAGGAAAAAATAAAAGGAGTGATAGAAGCTATACTTTTTGCAAGTCGGAAGAACTGTAACACTTAAAGAACTAGAACTAAGCCTTGAAATAGACCAAAGACAAATAATGCAAATAATACAAGAAATGCAAGAAGAGTATAAAAATGAGGCAAGAGGAATAGAAATAGTAAAAGCAGAAAATGGCTACACACTATCAAGTAAACTAGAATATCACGAATATATATACGGAGTAATAGACAAAAGAGTAAAACTAAGTTTATCACAGGCAGCATTAGAAGTGCTTGCGATAATCGCATACAATCCAAAAATCACAAGAGCAGAAATAGAAACAATAAGAGGAGTTGAATCAAACGCATCATTATATAGACTTTTAGAGCATGGACTAATAAAGGATGCTGGGAAACTGGATTTACCAGGTAGACCAGCATCATATAAAGTAACAGAGGAATTTTACAAGAAATTTGGAATAAACAACTTAGAAGATTTGCCAGAATTACCAAAATATAAAATGGATGAAAACAGACAAATAGTAATAGAAGATATTTTAGAAAATCAAGTAGAATCTAAAGAGGAGGAGGAAAACATTGATAAACAAGATAAAAGAGATAATGAAGCATAACGAAAGCCAATTATCAGAACATGCTTGTAAATCAGAAAATGCAATAAAGCTAAATGAAGAAGCAATTGATATAAGACCACCATTTTTCAGAGATATAGACAAAATTATACATTCGCAAAGCTATGCAAGATATATAGACAAAACACAAGTATTTTCGTTTATAGAAAATGATCATATAACACATAGAGTTTTGCATGTACAGTTAGTTTCCAAAATAGCAAGAACAATAGGAAGAGCATTAAAGCTAAATGAAGACTTAATTGAAGCAATAGCACTTCGGACATGACGTAGGGCATACACCATTTGGTCATGCAGGAGAGAAATTTTTAAATAATATTGCTGAAAAGGAAGGAATAGGATACTTCTGTCATAATGCACAAAGTGTAAGAATGTTAAAGAACATAGAAAACTTAAATTTAACAGTTCAAACCTTAGACCGGAATATTAGCGCATAATGGAGAAATACTTTTAAACAAGTATGAGCCAGATAAAAATAAGAAGCCAGAGGATGTTTTAGAAGAAGTAGAAAAAGTATTCAACATAAAAGGATACAGTAAACAAATAAAGACAATGACATTAGAAGCAAGCGTAGTTAGGTTATCAGACATAATTGCATATATAGGTAGAGACATAGAGGATGCAATAATAGTTGGCACAATAAAAAGAGAAGATATACCAGAAAAAATAACAAAAAGTTTAGGAAGTACAAATGCACAAATAGTTAATACATTAATAATGGATGTAATTGAAAACAGTTTAGAGAAGACATACCTCCAGTTTTCACCGGATATATTTGAGAGTTTAATTAAATTAAAAGAGTGGAACTATAAAAATATCTATGCATCAAAAGACGCAACTCAAAATTTAAATATATTAGAAAAAGCTTTTAGCGAACTTTATTACATATACTTAGATAAAGTAGAAGCAAAAAAAGAACTAGGTAAAATTACAGATAGCAGTGAAAAAAATCTATACTCATTCATAAGTACAAAATCAGAAGAGTACAAGAATAATACGGACATAAGAAGAATTATAATAGACTATATATCTGGACAGACTGATAAATTTTTCTTAAAGGAATGTAAAACATATATAAAAGATTTTAAAATATAAATGAACTTGCAAAAAAAATGCAATTATGCTAAAATACAAATGCAAAAGAGGAGAATTTAAAGTGGATTTATTAATAATTATATATATATTAGTATTTTTAGTATTTATACTTGTCGCATTTGCCGTATTGCAAATAAAAATGGCAGGAATGAAGGTAAAAGACTTTAGTGAATTTATTCAAGCAAACCAAATACTAGATGACCTTTATGAAGTATCAAAAAAATATGAAAGAATGGACTCACGAGAAAAAATAGTATTTTTGATGGAGGCCGAAAAGGTATTTAAAGCCTTTGACAAGGTGCCAAGTATGCTATGGGAGGATGAATATCAAAAATATAGAAAGATATTAGACATTTACAGAGACATAAAAATTATTAGATGGAATGAACAGTAAACAAATGACATAATATTACATATAATGTTACAAATATCTTTATTAGAATGGAGGCAAAAAATGGAAGACATAATAGCAGTTGTATTGGCAGCTGGAAAAGGCACAAGAATGAAAAGTGATAAAGCCAAAGTTGTACATAAAATATATGGAAAAGAAATGATAAAAAGAGTAATAGAAATTGCACATCTCACAGGAATAAAAGACATTATTACAGTAGTACGGATATAAAAGAGAAGAAGTAGAAGAAGTATTAGGCGATAGTACTGCATATGCATATCAAGACGAGTTACTAGGCACAGGACACACAGCAATGCAAGCAATACCATATCTAAAAAATAAAAAAGGAAAAGTAATAATCCTTTATGGAGATGTTCCAATAGTTCGACCAGAAACATTGCAAAAGCTTATTGCAAAAAGTATAAAAGACAAAGAATATGCAACAGTATTAACGGCAATGGTTCCAGACCCAACACGGATATGGAAGAATAATAAGAGATGAGGTTCGGACATGTAAAAGCAATAGTTGAAGAAAAAGATGCAAGCCCAGAGCAAAAAATAATAACAGAAATAAACTCAGGGATTTATTGCTTTGACATACAAGAGCTAATATTGGCACTAGAAAAAATTACACCAAACAATGCACAAGGTGAATATTACCTAACAGATGTGATAAAAATAATGAATGACAAAGGTCTAAAAGTAGGAGCAATGATAATAGAAGATAAAACAGAAATATTGGGTGTAAATGACAGAGCACAACTAGAAATGATAACAAGAATATTAAGAATTAGAATAAACCAAGAGCATATGGAAAATGGAGTAACAATAGAAGATACAAATAACACATATATATATGATAATGTACAAATTGGTCAAGACACAGTCATACATCCAAACACAACAATAAAATCAGGAGTAAAAATAGGAAAAAATTGTGAAATTGGGCCAAATGCATATATACGAGAAGACTGCGAATTGGCAGATAATGTAAAAATAGGAAGCTTTGTAGAAATAAAAAAAGCGAGCATAGGAAAAGGAACGAAGGTACCACATCTTTCATATATGGGAGATTGTCAGATAGGAGAAAAAACAAATATAGGTTGCGGTACAATAACTTGCAATTACGACGGCTTCAAAAAAAGCAAAACAAAAATAGGAAATAATGCATTCGTAGGCTCAAATGTAAACTTTATAGCACCAGTAGAAATAGGAAATAACACACTAATTGCAGCAGGATCAACAATAACAGACGATGTCCCAGACGATGCACTAAGTATAGCAAGACAAAGGCAAACCAACAAAGAAAACTGGAATAAAAAATAGGAGAAAGACATAGGGAAAAAGAGGGAAAGACAGGGGGACGGAGCTTTTGTCTTAAGGTTTAATGACTTTTTAAACCTTAAGACAAAAGCTCCGTCCCTCTGTCTTTTCACTTGTCTTTGTCAGACTTACATTTCTTGTTCGCCAGGTATAAAGTAATCAATTACTCCATATATTAAAGCACCAATTATTGCTGCCATCCATGATATAGAATATCCTGCAACAAAATATTGTGTTACATATAGAGTTATAACAGCAAGTACGAAACCTACAAAGCCTTTACCAAAAGGACTAGCGTGTAACCCTGTAAACTTTACTATCAAATAGTCCATTACAGTTAGCACGATAGATGCAACTGCTAGTGACCAAATGTTATTTATAGAAAATCCGGGTGTAAAAAATGCTGTTATACCTAATACAATGGCTGATACAACAAGTCTACCAATTATTTGCCAAGCAGTATTACCTGATCTTTGTCTAGAGCTTGTTTGACTATTATCCATTTTCTAAAAACCCTCCTTAAAATCTTTAAGTTTGATTGAAAGCAAAAACTTTCTGATTATATTCTTGACAAAAAAATTTTTTTTATTCAAACACATGAATATTTAAACATAAAAATGTTAAAAATAAAGACAAAATGAAAAAAATTAAAAAAAGAGGGGAATTTTAGAAAAATGCTAATAACCTTTACAAGATCAATACTTTTATATGTAATTATTCTAATAGTGATGCGTTTAATGGGAAAAAGAGAAATCGGACAACTTCAACCCTTTGAATTAGCAATTGCAATAATGATAGCAGACCTTGCATCAATTCCAATGACAGATACAGGAATTCCAATACAGAATGGAATAGTGCCGATTTTGGGGCTATTATTTATGCACCTAATAATATCAATGATAAATATGAAAAGCTTACATGCAAGAGAGATAATTTGTGGTAAGCCAACGATGTTAATATATAGAGGTAAAATAAAAGAAGATGTACTAAGAAAAGAAAGAATAACAATAAACGAATTAGAAGAAAGATTAAGAAGTGCAAATATAATATCATTAGGAGATGTAGAATATGCAATATTAGAAACCAGCGGACAACTTACAGTAATACCAAAACCAAACAAAAGAAACACAACTCCAGAAGATTTTAAGATAGAGCCAGAATATGAAGGAATACCATATGACTTAGTAATAGATGGAGTAATAATGAAGGATAACTTAAAAGAAATCGGAAAAGACCCAATATGGCTAAAGAAAGAAGTACGGAAAGTTCGGAATAAATCCGAGCCAAGCATTAATTGTGACACTAGACGGAAAAGGTCAAATGTTTTGTCAAAAGAAAAATAAAACTTAAAGAAAGGGTAATAATGTGAAAAAACAAATAATAATTGCAAGCGTAATAGTCTTGTTGGTGGTCATATTAAATATAATTACGCAAAAATATACAGAAGTAGCGATGGGAGAAATTTTGGATGAATTGGAAAAAACTAGAAATAACATAGTAGAACAAAGGGAAGGAGAAATACAAGTAAGTTTAGAAAACACGATAGAAAAATGGAACAACAAAAAGGAAAAAATGGTAATATACTTAGAACATACAGAATTAGAAAAAGCAGAGATGTACTTATTGGAAACCAAAAGCCATATAGAAACAAAAGAATACACAATGGCAATACAATCATTAGATACATGTAAATTTATAATAGACCACATAATAGATAAATACGAATTTTCACTTAAAAACATATTTTAAAAAGGGTCAGAGGGGACGGGGCATTTTGACACAAATTATTTATTATAACAATATATTTAAAATTTAAATTTTGTGTCAAAATGCCCCGTCCCCTCTGACAACAGTTCAGCTTAGTAGCTGTAAATGTCTAAACAAAACTAACAAGGCTTATTGCATTCGCAAGGATTACATGGCTTGCAAGGATTGCATGGCTCTGGCTTAATATCGCAAGGATGATTTTCAATACATTTATCGCATTGATCCATCTTTATTCCTTTTAAACATTTACCTTTTCTAGAACATTTAGCACATATTTTGTAAGTTTTTATTTTGTTAGCCCAAACATCGATTGCGTATTTTTTATCTGGACATAAAGGTCCAAATACAAACTCTCCATATTGGTCTGTGAAAGTATGAGAAACAGGTTTTCTGATTTCTTCACCTTTTTCACAATCTAATTCAACAAGCTTTACAACAGCATCACAAACAGGCTCGTGGTAGCAGTCATATATTACGCCATATATAACATTACGTTCATCCTCTGGAAGATTGATTTCTATATCAAATTGTTTACCATGCTCGATAAAACCATCAACTTCTACAATAGGGCATTTTTTTTCGTTATTTTCATATTCCATAATAAAATTCATTCCTTTCTAAAATTTTTAGCTTTAAGCTTAATAATATAATATGAAAGCACGTACGAAAAATTGATAAATTTTGTAAAAAAAGTTGAAATTGGAGAAATAATGTAATATAATCAAAAAAATAATGTGAAGGGAGAATAAAAAATGAAGCACATTTTAAGTAGTGAACAATTTACAAGAAAAGATTTGGAAGAGATTTTTAACTTAGCAGATAAGATAAAAAATAATCCAAAAGAATTTTCAAACAAACTAGATGACAAAATGGTTGCAGTAATGTTTTACGAACCAAGCACAAGAACAAGACTATCATTTGAAACAGCAGCACAAAAATTGGGGGCAAAAATAATTACAACAGAGAATGCAGGAGAATTCTCGTCAGCAGCAAAGGGAGAAACAATAGAAGACACAGTAAAAGTAGTTTCAGGATATGCAGATGCTATGGTAATGAGACACAAAGCAGATGATTCTTCAGAAAGAGCCGCAAGTGTAAATAAAATGCCAATATTGAATGCGGGAGCAGGAAAAGGCGAACACCCAACACAAGCACTACTTGACCTTTTCACAATAAGAGAGAAATTCGGAGGAATAGATGGATGTAAAGTTGCAGTACTTGGAGATTTATTATATGGAAGAACAATACATTCTCTACTTAGATTATTATCACTATATGATAATATAGAAGTATATGGATTAAGTAAAGAAGCTTTTGCGTTACCACAAAAATATATTGATATGTTAAAAGAAAAAGGAATAGAATATAAAAAATGTACAAGCTTTGAAGAATTACCAAAAGATTTAGAGGTAATCTATCACACAAGAATACAAGCAGAAAGATTTGAGGGGGATTTTGGTAAAGAAGAGTTTATAATAGACAAAGAGGTCTTAAACACATTCTCTGAAAATACAATACTTATGCATCCATTGCCAAGAGTTAATGAAATTGCAGTAGATGTAGACGACGATCCAAGAGCATATTACTTTAAACAAGCACATAATGGATTATATGTACGTATGGCATTGCTATTACAAGTTTTCGACAGAGACTGATAAAAAACAAATCTCCATCCAAGCTGCGATGGAGATTTGTTTTTTTCATTTTTAGTGAAATTATTACAACTAGAAGCAAATGCTTGAGACACATCTAATCCGATGAAATTAACGATTAGCAAAATTTGAAAGCCCATTTTTACATAGTTTTATAATTTTATTTATCAATTTTTCAAGATTTTTCACAATAACATTATGTATTATAAATGAAAATACAAATGATATTATAAACACTAAGATAATCATAATAAAAGACCAAAGGACTTTATTCATCGAATGCTTACTTATAATTAATTCAAGCTTAACAAGCACTCCGCCATGCATTAAAAATATTTCCCAAGTATATTTACTTAAAAATTCCATTACTTTATTAATCACTGGACTTTTACATATTTTATCTTTATTTCTAACAAAAAAGATATATAATGCTATTACTTCAAAAAACATCATTATTGAAAAGTCATATAAATTATTAATCTGTATATTTGTTCGAGGAATAATTACTGCAACAATCCATGAAATAATGCCTAGAATATATATCAATTTATAATGCTTAGTAATTGCCTCTCTTGTAACTAGATATCCTAGCAAGAAAATTAAAGTCCAGCTCATAAATGGTATATAAGATATACCAATATTTATTTTAAAAGTGGGCAAAAGGGACTTAATAATTGAAATTGCAAAAATTAAAATAATTAAATTTTTGCATTCTTTATCATTCAAGCCTTGACACATTTTTTTAAGGAAAGGTGCACACAAGTATATTCCAAGTATCATATAAGCAAACCAAAGATGGAAGAATACATTTTCAGCGGTTATTTCCTTAATTGCTTTTAGAAAATTAATAGGTATAAATATATCTAGGCTGTAATTATATTTGAAAACAAACAAATATATTAACGAATATATATATAAAGGAAGACCGACCTTTAGCAATCTTTTTAAATAGAATTTCCCAAGAGGTTCATCTTTTTTGCTATTTAAAATTAAGGCACCACTAAGCAAAACAAACATAGGAAGTGCTATTCTAACAATGGATTGAATAATATTTCCTATATACCAAACATAATCATATGTCTTTTCCTCTATCAACGCATCAGTACAATGAATTGCTATAATACATAAGCAAGATATTACTCTAATAACATCATATATTGGCTCCCTTTTTCTTGAATCTGATAGAACTGCGCCTTCAGCTTTGATTTTCTCCATTTTATACTATTCCCTTTAATTTTATTTCCTTTTTGATTATAACATAAGAACAAAAACCATGCAAGATATGAATTAAATCTTAACTTTGATTTTTCAGATTATATATGATAGAATTACAATATAATATTTTAGGAGGTGCTATACTTGAATTATAACAAAGAAGGATATATCAAGCTACTTAGCAAAACTTTTAAAAATGAAAATGAAGTATTAGAAGAAATAATAAATCTAAAAGCAATTCTCGAGCTGCCAAAAGGAACAGAAGTATTCTTAAGTGATGTACATGGAGAATACGAACCATTTATACATGTATTAAATAATGGTGCAGGAAGGATAAGAAACAAGATAGAGCTGAGTTTTAAAGATGCTTTATCACTTAAAGAGAGAAACAAACTTGCAACACTAATATATTATCCAGAAGAAAAACTAAAACAGATAAAAGAAAATAAAGAAGATACAAAGGGGTGGTATAAAGACACAATTTCAAGATTAGTTGAGATTTGTAGAATGACAGGAGGAAAGTACACGCGTTCAAAAGTAAGAAAATCAATACCAAAATTTAGATACATAATGGATGAATTATTACATGCACCAGAAGATATCGGAAACAAGGAGGAATATTATGAAGCAGTAATCGATTCAGTAATAGAGCTCGGTATAGCAGAGGATGCAATAATTGGTATAGCAGATGCAATAAAACAAATGTCAATAGACCATTTACATCTTGTAGGAGACATATTTGATAGAGGAATACATCCAGATTATATAATTGAAAGACTAATAAAATTTCACAGTCTAGATATTCAATGGGGAAACCATGACATACTATGGATGGGAGCTGCTGCACGGGAATGAGGCTTGCATTGCTAATGTTATTAGAATATGTGCAAGATATGGAAATGTTAGATTATTAGAGGATGCATATCGGAATAAATATGAGACCACTTTCAATATTTGCCCTAGATACATATAAAGAGATGCCACCAAAGAGATTGCTTCCTAGAGAATTGGATTATAACAAATATAGTGAAAGTGACAAAATAATACTTGCAAAAATACAAAAAGCAATAGCAGTAATTCAGTTTAAGATAGAAGGAGAGTTAATAAGGAGGCATCCTGAATACAAAATGTCAGACCGACTTTTGCTAGATAAAATCAATTATGAAAAGGGAACTGTTAATATATCAGGTATAGAATATGAAATGAATGATTTAAGCTTCCCAACCATAGACAAAAAAGAACCATATAAGCTAACTAATAAAGAGGAGGAGCTTGTAGAAAGGCTAAAAGAGTCATTTATGGAAAGCCCAAAATTAAATGAGCACATTAGGTTTTTATATGACAAGGGAGCAACTTACAAAATTTTTAATTCAAACTTGCTTATGCATGCATGTATTCCAATAAATGAAGATGGAAGTTATACAAAAATAACTCTACTTGGCAAAACTTTAGAGCGGAAAGGAATATTTAGATTATTTAGACAAAGTAATTAGAAAAGCATATTTTGAAGAGAATAAAGAAGCAATAGATTATTTATGGTATCTATGGTGTGGAAAAGATTCTCCATTTTTTGGAAAAGATAAAATGACAACATTTGAACAATACTTTATAGATGATAAAAATCCGCATAAGGAGAATAAAATACCATATTACACACATATAACAAATGAAGAATTTTGCAAAAAAATATTACAGGATTTTGGGGTTACAGAAGAATTTTCACACATTATAAATGGTCATGTTCCAGTTAAAGCGAGTGAAAGCCCAGTAAAAGCAAATGGAAAGCTTTTGGTAATAGATCGGAGGATTTGCAAAAGGATATAGAGAGAAAACAGGAGAAGCAGGATTTATTCTGGCATATAATTCATATGGTTTAGCACTAAATGCAAACAAAACTTTCGAAGGTATACAAAAGGTAATAGAAACAGAGGACGAAGTGCCAACGGAAATAATAGTAAGTGACCAAATAGTAAAAAGAAAAAGAGTTGGAGACACAGATATCCGGAAAAGAGATAAAAGAACAAATAGACTGCTTAAATGAACTTTTAGAAGCATATAGAAGCGGAAGGATAGCAGGTAAGTAAAAGAATTTACTTGAAAACATATATGGATTATGATAAAATATGCATACAATTCATAGAAAAGAGATAGCGAAAATGGAAATATTAGAGTTTAAAGATGAAATAAAATATTTAGATAAAGTTAAAAGCATAAATTCAAAAAAGGGCTTAAAATATAATATACTAACAATGGGATGCATGTTAAATGAGAACGATTCAGAAAAACTTTGTGGTATGATAGAAGAAATGGGATATGAAAAAGTAGAAGAGCCAAAACAAGCAGATTTAATTGTGTTTAACACCTGTTGCATTAGAGAAAATGCAGAAGAAAAGTTATTTGGGAGATTAGGAGAATTAAAGAAATATAAAAAAGAGAAGGACCCAATAATTGCTATTGGGGGCTGTATGATGCAAGAAAATCATATACAAGAAAAACTAAAAAAGAGTTATCCATATTATGATATAATTTTTGGAACTCACACAATAAACAAATTCCCAGAAAACCTATATAAGGTAATTTCTAAAAAAAGCAAAATAAAAGATGTCCTAGACATAGAAGGAGACATATATGAGGGACTTCCTATAAAAAGGGAGGACAAGAAAAAGGCTCTTGTTACTATTATGTATGGATGTAATAATTTTTGTACTTA
>JAAWCC010000109.1 GCA_022792975.1 Clostridia bacterium
GAGCATATTTTGGAATAATGGGTATGTTCTTAGCAGTTCCTATTGTGGCAATGATTAAACTTTTGATAAATGATTATATAAAATATAAGGAAAGCATAAAGGAAAAATAGTAGCTTCGTATTTAATAAAAAATAGAGGGGGTGGGGCAAAGCCCCATCCCCCAGTTGGCATACTACAACGAAGATTGAATCGCCTACTCTCTACTTGAGAAGGCGATGCCGCTGGCGCTGGCGCTAGGCCTCCCAGTGGAGAAGCCGGCGGACCGCACATGTTGTCGGAATAATGTTGGTAAGAATTGCAGCAGGTTTCTGTTTAATCTTCATGGAAATTGCCTCCTAATATTTGATTGTTCTCCCTCGAGAGAACTTAAATATATTATACAACTATTTTTAACAATTGTCAACATAATATAATAAATATATAGTCAGAAATATAACATAATTTATATTACTTTCACTATTTATGTTAATGTTACATAATATATACTAAAACTAAAAAGTGAAAGGATGAGCAAAATGTTAAGTTACATAATTGAAGGAGGAAGGAAGCTTGAGGGAGAAACCTATGCATCAGGTTCAAAAAATGCGTCTCTTCCAATAATTGCTGCAAGCCTTCTTAACGGAGGAATAACAAGATTATATAATGTACCAAATATACATGATACACAAATGATGTTTGAAATACTTAAAAAATTAGGTTGCAAAGTGAAGCGAAATAATGGTAAAATAATAATTGACTCAAGTGAACTTAAATCAAATGAGATACCTGATGAACTTATGAGACAAATGAGGTCTTCTGTAATTATAGTAGGAGCAATGCTTCGGACGAATGAAAAGTGCTAAATTTTCCTATCCAGGAGGATGTGATATTGGTGCAAGACCAATTGATTTACATTTAAAAGCATTTAGAGAGCTTGGAGTAGAGATAAAAGAGGAGGCTCGGAGATATTACCTGTAATGTAGAAAGAGTAATACCAACTGATATACATCTGGATTTCCCGAGTGTAGGGGCAACAGAAAATGCAATGCTAGTATCAGTTTTAGCAAATGGGGAGACTAAAATTATAAACTCAGCAATGGAGCCTGAAATAGTTGATTTGGCAAATTTCTTAAATAAAATGGGGGCGAAAATTGAAGGAGCAGGCAGTAATATAATTAAAATTACAGGTGTAAAACATTTAAAGGATGTTCGGATATAATATTATGCCAGATAGAATTGAAGCAGGTACACTTCTTTGCGCAGCAGCTGGAAGTGGAGGAAAAATCACACTAAAAAGAGTAATGCCAGAGCACTTAACGCCAATACTCCATAAACTTGAAGAATGTGGATGTATGATAGATGTAAAAAAAGATAGCATAAGATTAGAAGCACCTAAAAAGTTAAACAATATAGAAGTAAAAACTATGCCATATCCAGGCTTTCCAACAGATATGCAATCTGTTTTTGCAGGAATGCTAGCAACAGCAAAAGGAACCTCAATTATAATTGAAAATATCTTTGAAAACAGATACAGATATGTCAACGAATTGCGAAAAATGGGAGCCAAAGTTACAGTAGAAGGTAAAATATGTATAGTAAAAGGTACCAGAAGATTATATGGCGCAAATACATGTGCAACAGACCTAAGAGGTGGAGCAAGTTTAGTTGTAGCGGGAATTAATGCAAAAGGAAAAACAGAAATAGAAAATGCAAAATATATATTAAGAGGATATGAAGATTTAGATAAAAAATTAAATTCACTTGGTGCTAGAATAACTTTAAAGAATATATAAAAGCCATAAGGCATAGACAAAAGAATAGTTTATGCCTTAAGCTTAAAATAATACGAAAGAAGGGGGGAGAATATGCCTAAAAAGAAAAAAAGTGATACTGAAAAGGAAGAAGAATTTGGAAAAGAAATTATAATAGGCTTAAATTCAAACAAGAAAACGGACAATCCTCCAAAAGCTAAAAAGAAGAAAAAGATAAAAAAGAAAGCAAAAAAAAGTAAAGCAGAAATAGTAAATAAAAAAAGTGGTGGAGTCAAGAAAAAAAAGAAAAGAAAAAGTAAATTAAAAAAAGTATTGAAACTATTACTAAAAATAGTTATAATAATAGGAGTAATCGTAGGAATATTTGCTTTTTTATTTGTATCACCGGTATTTAGCATAAAGGAAGTTATTGTAAATGGAGAAGAGCAAATAAGCGAAAGTGTATATAAAGCAATGGCAGGAATAGAGATAGGAGATAATATCTTTAGTGTACCAAAAACAAGTATAATAACAGAAATAAAAAAAGAGCCATATGTTGAAACTGTCGAAATAAAAAGTGTATATCCAAAGAAAATAGAAATAAATATAGTAGAAAGAAAAATCAGTTACTTAATTGAGCAAAGTGGAAGATATTTTTTTATAGACAAACATGGATACATATTAGAAACAAATTTAGCACCATTAGACTATCTAATAATAAAGGGTGCAACAACAAATTTTGAAAATTTAAAAGAGGGAGACAGAATAGAGGAAAAAGACTTGTCGAAATTTAATGATTTAATTAAAATAGTAGATGCAATAGAAAATAACGACATAGAAGCAAAATTAAATAGTATAGATATATCAGATGACAATAACTATATATTAGAATTTCCAGAAGAAAATAAGACAGTAATGCTCGGAAATACAAAAGATTTAAGTGGGAAAATGGCATGGATAAGCTTTTCAATGAAGCAAAATAAAAATGAAAGCGGAATATTATATCTAAACTCTGACACAGTTTACTTTTCGCCAAGGGAGGGATAAGAATGAAAAACAAAATGCAAATAGCAGTGGCACTTGGACTAATGTGTGTATTACTTGTAACAGCAATAATGATGCAACTAAATACAATAGAAGAAGCTAAAAAAATTGTTGGAACATCATATGCAGAGCAAGGGCTAAAAGATGAAGTCTTGAGATGGAAAGAAAGCTACGAAAGAGAATATAAAGAGTTAGAAAACAAAGAAAATGAGTTAGAAAAAGTAAGGGAAGAATCTACAAAAGAAAATACAAGATTAATTGAACTTAGAGAGCAAGTAGCAAGAGCGAGCAAGCTATTGGGAACAACTGATCTTACAGGAGAAGGGCTGATAGTTACACTAAGGGATAACGATACATCATCTTCAAAAGAATTGGGGATAGACAAAAATATAGCATTAATTCATGATGAAGATATAAGGCTAATGTTAAATGAATTAAAAAATGCAGGGGCAGAAGCGATATCAATAAATGGGCAAAGAATAATGTCGACAACATCAATTATATGTAGTGGAGCAATAATAACAGTAAACGGAGTAAAAATGAATGCACCATTTGAAATAAAAGTAATAGGAGATTATTATACTTTAAATAGTATATCAAGAAGAGGACGGATTTGTAGAAATATTGAGAGAAGAAGGAAAAGGGGTAGACATAGTCAGATCAAGTAACATTACTATTCCTAAATACAATGGAACAATAAGTCCAAAATATATGAGAAATGTGAAATAGAAAGGAAGGGTAAAACTTGAATAAGAGCAAAGCAATAATGTATACAACAATCGGACTTATGAGCTTGATATTAGTATATGTAATGTTTATACAATTTAGATTAGTAAATGAAACTGACAACCAAGAAGTTGCATTCATGCGTGAAACAGAGTTAAAAGAGACATTGGCAAAATATAAAGAGGATTATGGAAAAGTTCAAGAAGAACTTATAGGGGTTCAAGAAAAAATAGAAGAATACAAAAAAAATGAGAAATCAGAAGAAGAAACTATAAAGCTTTTAGAAGAAGAATTGCAAGATACAAATATGAAGATAGGCTTAACAGATGTGCAAGGAGAAGGAATTACAATAATAATAGAGAACACACAAGAGGGAACAATAAGATATGAACAGCTTGTAAACCTAGTAAATGAATTAGTTTATGCAGGAGCAGAAGCAATTTCGATAAATGACAAAAGGATAGTTTCAATGACAGACATAGTAAATCCAAGTAATTTTATACAAATAAATACCGAAAGAATAGTATCGCCATTTGTTATAAAGGCAATAGGAGATACAAAACACTTAGAGAGTGCACTTAGTGTAAAAGGTGGATATATAGATTTAAATAAGGAAATTTATAATATCACATTAAAAACAGGAGATGTAGTGATAAGTAAATATACTGGAAATTTAACATTAGACTTTGTGAAAAAATAGGAGGAAAAATAATGATAATACTATTCATAATAATAGGTTGTTTAATGGGATTGATATTGGGAGCAAATGCACCTACTATCTCATATATGTATGCTGATTATTTAGCAATTTCAATAATAGCAGCACTCGATACAGTGCTTGGAGGAATTACTGCAACACTTAAAAATAACTTTAATTTCAAGGTGTTTGTTTCGGGTTTTTTTGTGAATGCCATATTGTCGATTTTACTTATATTGCTTGGAAATAAGCTTAATGTAGATATCTATTTAGCAGCTATTGTAGTATTTGTTGGTAGAATGTTCAATAATCTTACAATTATAAGGAGACATTATATAGAGAAATGGGAGGCTTTTGATAAAAAAGAGAAAGAAGATGCAAAAAGTAAAAAATAATTGAATTTTAGTTTCTAAGTTATTGGGATAGGTAAATATATTACCTATCCCAATAACTATAAATATTTTGCCTTAACGATTTTTTTCTTTCTATATTCTAGCTTCTGCTGACTATTTAATTAATTTCTATCAGATAATTCCTTCTATAATAGTAATTTCTAAACCTGCATCTTCATTTGACAAATTTATTACAAATTTATTACAAAAATATTACAATTTCTATTGACTTTTTCACTAAAATATTATATCCTTAAATACAGAAAAAAGTTTAAAAAATTGGAGGAGTTAAGGTTGGCAATAGGCGATATAATTGTTGGCTTAGATATAGGAACTTCTAAGGTATCTGCTATTGTTGGAGAAGTAAATAATTTTAGTCAAATAGAAATCATTTCTTCTACAAAATGCAAGTGCAAAGGTATACAAAAAGGAAAAATAGTAGATGAAGACGAAATCAGTTTATCAATAGCCAAGGCAATACAAGATGCTGAAGAAGAAGCTAATTTAAAGATACATTCTGCATACATAACCGTACCAGGCAAATATATTACTATTGTTCAAAATAGTATTATAAAAGAAGCAAAAGACAAATACGCAGGAATATCAGTAAAAGACGTTAGTGCAAGTATAATGCAAATAAAAGATATAGAAGTTCCAGAAGGGAAGGCAATCATAGATATAGTTACAGAAAGCTTCATATTAGATAATGGAGAAGAAATACAAGACCCAGTTGGTTGCTTAAGCTCTAATTTTACAATACAGGCTCAAATAATTTTGGTAGATAAAGATTATATGAAAAAAATGAGTACAATACTAAAAAAAGCAGGAATAGAACTAGATGGAATGGTGCCAACAACACTCGCAGAAAGAAACCTAATACTAGACAGAAACGAATTAAATGATAATATAATGCTACTAGACATTGGAGCTGGAAATATAGAAATAGGAGTATTTGAAGGAAATAAATTCGTTTACACAAACACAATACCACTAGGTGGGGATACTATAAGAAAAGATATAGAATTAGTCCTAGATATATCAGAAGAAGAAGCAGATAAATTAAAAAGACAATATGGACTAGCTTTAAAATC
>JAAWCC010000110.1 GCA_022792975.1 Clostridia bacterium
ATGATAAAATATCAAAAGTATTGTAGCAAAAAATGGGGGCTATGTATGAAAAAGGATGTTTATGATTTAAGTAAGCCACAAGAGTCAATCTGGCTTACAGAGCAGTATTTTAAGGATACTAATATTAATAGGCTTGTCACTGTTGCAGATTTTTCTCGCAAACTTGATAACCTAGATTTTGATATTTTGAATAAAGCTATTAATAATGTTGTTAGGTATAATGATAATTTTCAAATTAGACTATTTTTAGAAGATGGAAATGTTAAACAATATTTCTGTGACTATGAGGAATTTAATTGTGAAGTTGTTGAGGTTTCTTCTGTAAGTGATTTTTTAGAAGAAGATTCAAGACGTCATGGAGTTTTTTCTTTATTTGAAAGTCCTCTTTATGAAGTTAAATTATTTAAGGTAAAAGGTACTAATACTGGTGGAATTTTGGCAAATTTTCATCATATTATTTGTGATGGATTTGCAGCCACTCTTTTTGTTAGACAGATTTTTGAGAGTTATGTTTCTCTTATAAATTCTAATACTTTACCAAATTTAAACCCTAATAATTATTCATATATACAGTATTTAGAAGGTGAAAAAGAATATTTACAAAGCAATAAATTTATAAAAGATCAAGCTTACTGGAATGAAGTTTTTACAACTGTTCCAGAAGTTGCTACTCTTTATAGTAATAAAGCTTCAACTAATACTTTTAGCCCTGATGCTGAAAGAGTTACTTTTGATATTCAAAGAAGTGAAATGTCAAGAATTGCTAATTTTTGTGAGAGTTTAAAGATTTCTCCTTACAATTTTTTCATGGCAATTTTTGGTATATATATTTCTAGAGCGTCTAGACTTGATGATTTTGTAATTGGAACTCCTATTTTTAATAGGACTAATTTTAGAGAGAAAAATACTCTTGGTATGTATGTTAGTACTGTACCTTTTAGATTAACTTTAAATGATAATTTGAAGTTTTCTGAGTTTAGTTCTAAGATTTCTAAAGATACCATGTCTATGCTTAGACATCAAAAATATTCATATGGATATATAATTGAGGAGCTTAGAAAAAAGACCTCTAGTGTTCCTAATTTATATAATATTCTATTTTCTTACCAAGTAGCCACTGCTTCTGATGAAAATCAGCGGTTATGATGCTGATTGGCTTTCTAATCATTGCATAAGTGGTGATTTAGATATTAATATATATGATTTGAATGCTAAAAGTGCTGCTACTGTTTCTTATGATTATAACATAAATAAGTATAATAAAGAAGATATTGAAATTATGCATTACAGGGTTTTGTGTATTATCAATCAAGTTTTAGATAATAAGGATATTTTATTAAAGGATGTAGATATAGCCACTCCAGCTGAAAAAGCTCAAATTTTAAATGATTTTAATAATACAAAAATAGATTACCCTAATAATAAGAGTGTTATTTCTCTATTTGAAGAGCAAGCTTCTTACACACCTGATGCTGTGGCTGTTACTTTTGAAAATAATACTCTTACATATGCAGAATTGAATAAAAAAGCTAATGCTTTGGCAAATTTTTTGAAATCTCAAGATGTCAAACAGCATGACGTTGTTGCTCTATTTTTAGATAAGTCACTTGAGGCTATTGTGTCTATTATTGCAACACTAAAGCTTGGTGCTGCTTATTTGCCTATTGATATTTCTTATCCTATGGACAGGATTTTATACATGCTGAAGGATGCAAATGCTAAAGCTTTTTTGGTTTCTTCTGATTTAGATAATGACTTTAATCTAGAAATCCCAAAGGTTTTAGTTGACTTAGATTTAGAGCTATATAACGATAACTTTGATTTTAATACACCAGAGGTTTTACCCTTAGATTTGGCTTATATTATATATACTTCTCGGCTCTACTGGCACGCCTAAAGGTGTTATGGTTTCGAACCAATCTATTTTGAGATTAGTTAAAAATACTAATTATGTTACATTTTCTAAAGGAGATAGAATTTTACAAACTGGAACTATTGCCTTTGATGCATCTACTTTTGAAATTTGGGGTGCTTTACTCAATGGTTTAGAACTATTCTTACTTACAAAAACTAATTTACTTAACCCTAAATATTTTAGTGATTATATTAATCAAAATAAAATTACTACCTTGTTTTTGACTACTGCATTATTTCATAAATTTTGTGAATATGACCCAAAAATGTTTGGTAGGCTTAAGTATTTATTTGTTGGAGGAGAGGCTTCCTCTTTTAAACATTTTAAACTTGTTAGGGATAGTAATCCAAATTTGACTTTTGCACATGTTTATGGCCCAACTGAAAATACTACCTTTTCTACTTATTATAATATTGAGGATACTTCTTTTGGGTTTATTCCAATTGGTTTTCCTTTAGCGAATTCTACTTGTTATGTAGTTTCAAGCTCTAGCACTCTAGCCCCTTCTGGTATCCCCGGAGAGCTTTGGGTTGGTGGAGATCGGTCTTGCTTTGGGATATTTGAATAGACCTGATTTAACAGAGGAAAAGTTTATTGATAATCCTTTTGGACCTGGAAAGGTCTATAAGACTGGCGATTTAGTTAGCTTACTTCCAAATGGTGCTATTAATTATATTGGTAGAATTGACAATCAAGTAAAACTTAGAGGTTTTAGAATTGAGCTTAGTGAGATTGATAGCAAAATATTAGAATTTCCTGATGTCAAAGAAAGTGTAACTATTATACATTCAGATACTATTTGCTCATACATTATAACTAAAAGCGCCATTTCCTTGAAGGATTTGAAAAAACATTTGAGTGAAGAATTACCAGCGTTTATGGTACCAAGTTTTATTAATGTACTTGATGCACTACCTCTTAATGTCAATGGAAAAGTTGATAAAAAGAAGCTTCCGCTTCCTGTTTTTGGAGATGAAAATAGAAGTATCGTTCCTCCAAGAAATGACATTGATAAAGCGCTTATTAACGAATTAAAGAAAATATTAAAAACAGACAATATAAGCATTAAGGATTCCTTTTTTGGAATTGGTGGGGATTCTTTAAATGCAATTACTTTATGTACTCATTTGTCTAGTATTCTTGATATATCTATTTCTGTTAAGGATGTATTTGACAATCCTGTTATAGAAAATTTATCAGATGTGATTTCTGATAAATCTATGGGGCATTTGGTTAAAACTGTTACTAAGGCTGAGGATAAAAAATCTTACCCTCTCTCTTGTGCACAAAAAAGAATTTATTATGCTAATATGATTTCTGGTAGCAAAAGCATTGTTTACAATGTTTCTGGTGGAATTTTATTTAAGGAAATTCTTGCACCCTCTAAAGTGCAAAGTGCTTTAGATAAATTACTTGAACTTCATTCTAGTTTTAGAACTGTATTTAAATATGAAAATGGAGAGCTTGTTCAGGAGGTCTTAGACCATGCTCAAATCCAGCTTGATATTGAGCATTCCTCTTTGGATGCACAAAAATTGGTGGATACATTTCCTAAGTCTTTTGATTTAGAGAAGGCACCGCTTCTTCGTGCTAAGCTTTATATTTTAGATAATTCCTCAAGCTTGCTTTTATTAGATACTCACCACATTATTGTTGATGGTGCTTCTCTTGCGATTATTTTTCGTGATTTTTGCAAATTTTATAATGATGAAGTAATTGATAAAAATGAGCTTAGATATGTTGATTATGCTGTATGGGAAAATGCTTTTATTAATTCTGATAAAATAAAGCCTTACGAGGAATTTTGGACTAAAAAGTTTGAAAATCAGAATTTTACTCCGCTTAATTTGCCTTATGATTTTCCTTTGTCTAATGTTAAATCTTACAAAGGTGATAAAGTTAGTTTGAATTTATCAAAAGAGGAGTTTAGTGTTTTCGAAAACTTCGCTAAACAAAATGATATATCTGCATATTCAGTATTTTTATCTGCCTTATTTGTACTTTTATATAAATATACTTATCAAGAGGATATTATTGTTGGTGGTCCTTTTGCTGGCAGAAGTTTTCCGGAAATACAAAATCTTGTTGGTATGTTTGTTAATAATATTGTTTTAAATAAACATATAAACGAAGCTTGTGAGTTTATTGATTTAGCAAAATCAGTTCACAAAGATGTGTTAGCAGTGGTTGCTAATCAGCCATATCCTTATGAATTATTGCAAAAATCTTTGAATTTAGGTGCTAACAATTCTTTGCTTGATGTAATGTTTACTTATCAAAATATCGATGCAGAGCCTTCTGTTATAAAAGGAGAGCCTGCAAGTGTTTTAACTGCACGTACAACCACCTCTAAATTTAATTTGTGGTTTGAAATTGTACCTAGCACCAATACATTTAATTTGGAATTTAATACTGATTTGTTTAAGCTAGATACTGCAAAAAGCTTGTTAGAGCATTATTTGTTTATATTAAAACAGGCTATTTCTGAACCTGTATGCAAGCTGAATGATTTTGAAATGATAACAGAAGCTGAGGATAAGCTTTTGTCTAAATTCAATGATACCTCTATGCCTATAAACGATGATACAATTATAGATATTTTTGAAAACCAAGTTATAAAGACGCCTAAAAAAGTGGCTGTTGTTTGTGATGATGTAAGTTTAACTTATCAAGAATTGAATAAAAAGGCTAACTCTTTAGCAAATTATTTGATTAATTTTGGTATTAAGCCTAATGATATTATATGTATTATGACAAACCGTTCTTTAGAAACTATTGTGTGTATGCTTGGTATATTAAAAGCTGGTGCTGCATTTTTTAATGTTGACCCAACATATCCTGTCGATAGAACAAAATATTATATTGAGGATAGTAAAACTAAATATGTTTTAACTCAAAAAGCATTAAAGGATAAGGTTAAAACTATTGAGCATTGTTTTGAAATTGATTTAAATAATTCTCTTATTTATGGTGTCAATTTTGAAAATCCTCATGTTAAGTTAAAGAAAACTGATTTGTCATATATTATATACACTTCTCGGTTCTACTGGCACACCTAAGGGAGTTATGCTAAATCAAGTTGGTTTTGCAAATATGGCTAAGGCTATGACTTATGCTTTGGATTATTTAAGGGATGGTAAAGAACATGCTATTGCTTCTGTTACTTCTACTCCTTTTGATATATTTGTATACGAGATTTTTGTCTCTTTAACACATGGTATGAAGGTGGTTATGGCAAATAATAGTGAGCACAGAAACCCTAAGCTTTTAGATAGTCTAATTAAAAAGCATGGTGTTGATGTAATGACTGTTACTCCAAGCCTTATGAAGATTAATTATGATAATAGAGAAAAAGATACTGCTCTTGCTTTAGTTAAAAATATGGTTTTTGGTGGAGAGCCTCTTCCTCAAAAGTTTATTGATGACTTAAGAGCTTTATCTTCTGATATAACTATATATAATATATATGGTCCAAGTGAAATTACTATTTTGAGTAATGTTCAAAACCTAGATAAGGAGAAGGAAATTACTGTTGGTCCTCCTACTAAGAATACTCAAATTCATATTCTAGATAAAGATATGAAGCGTGTTCCTATTGGCGTTGTTCGGCGAAATCTATATTTCTGGTATTCAAGTTGGTCTTCGGATATATTGGAAACCCTGAAAAAACTGCTAGTGTATTTTTAGACAATCCCTTCGGTGATGGTAAAATGTATCGAACAGGGGATATTGGAAGATGGACATTTAATCGGAAAAGTACAATGCCTTGGAAGATGTGATCATCAAATTAAGCTTCGTGGTCTTCGTATTGAGCTCGGAGAAATTGAGGATAAGCTGCTTAAAATTCCTGATGTTACTGCTTGTGTTGTAAATAAGATTGAACTAGATGGAAAAGAAGCGCTTTGTGGTTATTATGTAGCAACTCGGAGAACTTTCAGACACAGAGGTAAAAGAGTTTTTGAGAAAATCTTTACCTCCTTACATGGTTCCAAGTCATATAATTAGGCTTAAGGAAATGCCTTATTCTATAAATAGAAAAATTGATAGGAAGGCACTTCCACTTCCTAAAAGCTCGAATAATACTGATGCTTCAATTCCTACTAATATAAATGATATAACTTCTAATGAAGAGAAGCTTTTGCAGATTTGGAAAGAGCTTTTGCAAAAAGATAATATTAGTATAACAGATAATTTCTTCGATATTGGAGGAGATTCTATTTTAGCTATAAATATGCAAATTGAAGCTCTTAAATATGATTTGAATTTTGAATATGCTGATATTTTCAATTTTCCAACTATAAAAGAACTTGCGCATACTTTGCCAGAACAAGCAGATACTTTTTTTGAAGATTACGATTATTCGAGGGTTAATGATGTTTTAGCAAGAAATACTATTTATAATTATAATACTATTTCAAAAGTAAACCCTGGAAATATACTTTTAATTGGTGGTACACGGATATCTGGGTGCACATATTGCATATGAATTTTTGAAGGAGAATAAAGGTGACCTTTATTGTTTAATTAGAGCTAAAAATAATGAGCCTGCTAGGTCTAGATTGCTTCACTCTCTAAAATTTTACTTTGGAGATAAATTTGTAAATAAAATGGAGAATAGAATTAAGGTTGTTACTCGGAGATATGGTTCTTCGGTCCTAGTCTTGGTTTATCCAAACGTGATTTGATAACTATTGTAAACAATATAAGTACTATTATTAATTCTGGTGCTCTTGTTAAACATTTTGGTTTAAAGAAGGATTTTGAAGCTGTTAATGTTTTCGGTACAGAAAACGTTGTAAAATTCTGTGTGAAATATGGTAAAAGACTTATGCACATTTCTACCGTTAGCGTTTCTGGAAATGGCTCTAAGGAGGAAAGCATTGTTGAAACTTCTGAAAACGTAAATGATAAAAAGCTTTTTACTGAAAGAGATTTATATATTGGTCAAAATTTGAAAAATGTTTATGCAAACACTAAATTTAGAGGAGAGCTTGCCGTTTTAGAAGCAATTTATAATGGCTTAGATGCTCAAATTTTGAGACTTGGAAACATAACGAATAGATATTCTGATGGTGCTTTTCAAATGAATGCTGAGGATAATGCCTTTGCTAAAAGACTTAAGACTTTTATTGAAATTGGTGCCTTTCCTGATTATACTTTAGCACATGAGCTTGAGCTTACACCTGTTGATTTATCTGCTGCTGCTACAATAAAGCTTTTAAATCATAAGTCAGATTGTAATATGTTCCATATTATGGAGCCTAAGCTTTTGCCTATCTCTGTACTTATTGATACTTTGTCTGCAATGGATATTAATATTTTACCTGTTTCTAATCAGATGATGACAGATATTATTACTGGTATTTTGAGCGATGAAGGCAGGAAGGATCTCGTTTCAGGCATTATACATGATTTAGACAAGGAAAAAAGACTTGTCTATACATCTTCAATTAGGCTTAAATGTTTATTTACTGAAAATTATTTAAAAAATTGTCGGTTTTCGCTGGAAAAAAATTGATAAAAATTATATAATAAAGTATATGCAATATTTTAGAAAAATTGGCTTTATAAATTAATAGTTATTAGGGACGTTTGTTATGAATGATACGTCCCTGATATCTAAATAAACAAAAGATAAATGGAGGTTTTTATATGCAAACTATTGACATGTCATTTATACTACTTATTGTTTCAACCTTACTTATATTATTTCTAATTCGCTATGCTTTAAAAAGTAAACCTATAACACAAATGCAGAGGTTATTTGCTCTTATGTTAGGTTCAGTTGCAATCATATGTCTAGGTTTAATTGTTCAAAAGCTTTGCTTTTTGGCTTTTCAAATTGAGCCTGTAAAATTTGAAGGACTTGTGTATATTGGTACATGTTTTTTCCCTGTCATGTTCTTCCTTATGGCATCTTGCTTTGTAAGTACAAATTTCAGGTTTACAATTGGGCATTTTTTGCTTTTTATTATACCTATTATTAATGTACTCCTAATTTTTACAAATGAGTGGCATCATTTATTTTATGAAGTATATTCTTTTAATTTAAATGAAATGGTATATGGACCTGATGCTTATATTCATTTAGCTTATACTTATGGATTATTCTTCATTGGAATTGTACTACTTCTTAAGCATTCAGCAAAAACTTCTGGTTTCTTTTCTAAGCAAACTTTAATGATAATTATCGGAGTATCCTTTCCTGTTATTGTAAATGTACTTGGAAGCTTTAATATTATACAAATGAATGTATATACTACTCCAATTTCTTTTTCATTTGCTGTAATTTTTCTTACTTTTGCGATTTTAAAATTTAATTTCTTGTCTCTTACTCCTATCGCTTTGGAAAAAGTTGTTGATAGAATGTCTGATAGTTACATTGTTTTAAATGATAAGAATATTATAGTTGATTTTAATAAACCTTTTACTCGACTTTTTAATGTTGAGGATAGTAGAGTTAGAAATCACTCAATTTATGAATTTGCACAAAATTTTCCTAGCTTTAAAAGTTTACAGACTTCTATTCAGTCTGTTTCTCTAACCTCTAAAACTATTTCTTATGAGATATTTTCGGAGAAAATAAACAAATATTTTAATGTGGAGGTTTCGAGTATTATCGACGATGGTTTGTTTTTAGGCTCACTTGTTTTATTTAAGGATATAACTCAGCACGAGGAAGATATGAAAACTATTAGAGATAATCAAGATATGTTAGTTGAAAGAGAGCGCTTTGCTTCGCTTGGTCAAATGATTGGTGGAATTGCCCACAACCTTAAAACTCCTATCATGTCAATTGCAGGAGCTACCGAGGCATTGAATGATTTGATTACTGAATATGATACATCTATTCGGTGATCCAGACGTAACCCTTGAAGATCACCATGCAATTGCAGAAGATTTGCGTTCTTGGGTTTCAAAGGTAAAGGAGCACACCTCATATATGTCTGATGTAATTACTGCTGTTAAAGGACAGGCCATATCTTCAACTGAGGTTATTGATAGCTTTACCATTGGTGAACTTATAAAACGTGTGTCTATCTTGATGAAGCATGAATTAAAGCATTCTTTAGTGGAGTTAAATATAAATATATCAGTTGATGAGAATTTTAAACTTCATGGTAGCATGAATTCTTTAGTTCAAGTTATTGATAACTTAGTTTCAAATGCTATACAGTCTTATGGTGGAAGGCCTGATAATATTATTGATTTTGAAATTGATAAAAAAGATAACACTCTTGTAATTACTATTAAAGATTATGGATGTGGTATGTCTTTAGAAGTGCAGGATAAATTGTTTAAAGAAATGATTACAACAAAGGGTAAAAACGGTACTGGACTTGGACTTTATATGTCTTATTCTAATATTAAAGCTAAATTTAATGGTAATATTACCTTTGAGTCTGAAGTTGGAAAAGGTACTACCTTCAAAATATTGCTCCCTATATCTTGAAAATTACTTGAAAATATTATATAATTGTGTGAATATTATAAATTAATTTTTAGGAGGCAACTGTAATGTTAGTATCAACAGGCGTAACTGTGAGATTTGGTAAAAGAGTTTTATTTGAAGATGTAAATATTAGATTTGGCAAGGGTAATTGCTATGGAATAATTGGTGCAAATGGTGCTGGAAAATCTACCTTTTTAAAGGTTTTGTCTGGTGAAATTGAGCCTAGCAAGGGTGATGTTTCTATGGAGCCAGGAGAAAGATTGTCTGTTCTAAAACAGGATCACTTTGCTTATGAAGATTATAGTGTTATTGACACTGTTATTATGGGAAGCCAAGAATTGTACAAGATTATGAAGGAAAAAGATGCAATCTATGCTAAGCCCGATTTTTCTGAAGAAGATGGTATGAAGGCTGCTAAATTAGAGGAAAGGTTTGCTGAGCTTGACGGCTGGAATGCTGAGTCTGATGCTGCTATGCTTTTGAATAATCTTGGTATTGATACAGAATTCCATTATAAATTTATGAAGGAGCTTGAAGCAAAGCTTAAAGTTAAGGTTTTGCTTGCTCAAGCATTGTTTGGTAATCCTGATGTTTTACTTTTAGATGAGCCTACAAATGACTTGGATATAAAGACTATTGATTGGCTTCAAGAATTTTTGATTGAATTTGAGAATACAGTAATTGTTGTATCTCATGATAGATATTTTTTAAATAAGGTTTGTACTCATATTGCAGATGTTGATTTTGGTAAAATTAAGGTTTATCCTGGAAATTATGATTTCTGGTATGAGTCTAGTCAGCTTGCTTTGAAACAGGCTAAAGATGCTAATAAGAAAAAGGAGGAAAAGATTAAAGAATTGCAGGAATTTATTGCTAGATTTAGTGCTAATGCTTCTAAAT
>JAAWCC010000111.1 GCA_022792975.1 Clostridia bacterium
ATTTTGAAGTATTCGATTTTCCTTATATATCAATAGTTTTACTGTTTATATATGTACTACTTCAACTAACGTATTATCATAGGTACTGCATAAGTTGAGAATTGTACATTTAGCGTTATATCAAAGTTATCTATTGCTTTAATAAGTCCAATACATCCAACTTGGAATAAATCATCTGAACTTTCTCCGCCTTCCTCCAAACCTTTGTATAACACTTAATACTAATCTTAAATTTCCGATTTATAAATTCTTCTCTTGCACTTTCGTCGCCCATCTTTATCCTTTTAAATAGTTCATTTTTTTCTTCATTTGATAGTACAGGTAATTTTGATGTGTTTACGCCACATATTTCCACCTTTTTTATCAAATAAAAAACCTCCTTTAGAAATAATGTATGTTATTTTCATTATTTCCAAAATGAGGTTTTTTTATGCTTTTTTTAAATATATCAATGTTATTCCCTTATTAAATGGAACCACCTTCTTTTCTATTCTCTTGTGTTTAAAGTCTTTTCTTACCATGTTAAGTATAGCTTGTCCCTTTCTATATCCATGCACTACTACAATCTCTTTTATTTTATACTCTGCTGTTTCAATTGCTCTTTCTAAATAAAACCTTGCTTCATCCTCTTGCATATCGTGTAAGTCTAATATAATTCTCTCATCGTCTGTTATAAACATATCCTCTTCCATCTTACCCTCCAAAACTTAAATAGCAAAAGTAGAGGTACATCTAGTTCCTCTACTTTTTTTATTTTTATTTTATCTTTTTAGAAATAGAATATTGAAAGAGCAACTGCAAGGACTGCAAACAAAACACCTAATGTGATTGTCCATCTTTTCATTCTTCCTTCCTTTGTTCTTCCCTTATTTTGATTATAGAAGTTGTTAGTACTTGAACCTGTTATTGTACTTGTAACTCCTGTGCTTTCTTTAGATTGAATCAATGTAACTATAATTAATGCAACAGTTACTAGCCCATATATAACTAATAATATATTTTTAATGATTTCCATGTTATTCTATCCTTTCATAATTCTAAAATACGAGTTGTAGACAATTTTATCATACTTATTTCATAATTGCAATAGTTTTAATTCATTCTTTCTAGTTTATGATATATTTTTTTACCCTTTTTCAAAATTGCATACCCCTTTTCAAAGTCACTTTCAGAAAGTTTATAACTTGTATGTGTTATTTTCTCGTCATTTAATGCTATGCCACCTTGTTCTATTAATGTTTTAGCTTGACCCTTTGATGGTGCAATTTTTGTCATAACTATTGCATCTACTAGCAATACATCTATACTCTCAAGTTCAGTTTTAGGCATATTATCGAGATTTCCCTGCCCTTCAAATAAAGCTTTTGCCGCATCTTCTGCCTTAATAGCTTCTTCCTCTCCATGAATTAATTTAGTTATCTCAAAAGCAGCAGTTTTTTTTGCTTCATTAATATTTTCATCTTTTAAGTTTGACAATCGGTCTACTTCTTCATTTGGCAAGAAGGTCAAAATTTGCAATATCTTTCTAACCTCTGTGTCACCAATATTTCTCCAATATTGATAAAATTCATAAGGGGAAGTTCTTTCTGGATTTAGCCAAAGTGCACCTTTTTCTGTTTTTCCCATTTTCTTTCCTTCTGCAGTTGTAAGTAACTTAAAAGTTAATCCAAAACTATCTGATGCACCTACCTTTCTAATGAGCTCTACTCCTCCAATTATATTAGACCATTGATCATTTCCACCAATTTGTATTTTGCAATTATACTTATCATGCAAATATAAAAAATCATAACTTTGCATAAGCATATATCCCATTTCAAAAAAAGTAAGACCTGTATCCAATCTTGCTTTATAACATTCTGCTGCTAGCATTCTATTTACAGTAAATTGCGTTCCTATGTCTCTCATAAAATCTATGTAATTTAAATTAAGTAGCCAATCAGAATTATTAACAATAATTGCTGCATTTTCTCCCTCAAATGAAATAAATCTCTCTGCTTGTTTTTTTATACATGCAACATTATTATCAATAGTCTCCCTAGTCATCATTTTTCTCATATCAGTTTTGCCTGATGGGTCTCCAATACTTGCTGTACCTCCACCCATCAAAATTATTGGTCTATGTCCTGCTTTTTGAAGTCTTGATGCAACCATCAAGGCAACAAAGTGCCCAATATGAAGGCTGTCTGCTGTTGGATCTATACCTATATAAAAACTAACACTCTCTTTTTTCAAAAGTTCTCTAATTTCTTTTTCATGTGTTAATTGCTCTATATATCCTCTATCTTCAAGTTCCTTTAATATATCTGTCATATTCTCCCCTTCCTTTTGCTTTACTTATTTTTGTTATTATATCATTTGCTGAAATATTTGTAAAGTATTATTTAAGTTTGAAACTCAACAATTTAAGGCATATATTATAATATTTCTTTCTTTTACTTCTGGTAAAATATACTAAAATTCCCCAGACTATTATATAAAATGTCTGAGAAATTTCATAATTCTCTTCTGTTATTTAATTTATTAAAAATTCTCGTATTCCAGAAGAATATGGAGCTATGTCATATTGTTGAAAGTAAATTACTATTCCTTTTTGCGTTAAATAATAACTCCTAGGATTAAAAGTATCAAGTACCAAATTACAAGTATTTTCAAAATATATTTCTGAGTCATTAGCTATTTGTTCATTTATTTCTTTTAATATATTTATCATAAAATATGGATTATTAGGAAAAAAGTCTTCTAATGGTATCATACAATTTTGATATAAATTCCAGTTTTGAGAAGTCCTTATAGTATTCCCATGTGCTCCACCTGTAAATGTATATTCGTCAATATATAAACTTACAAAATCATACATATTATATGTTACTTTAAAATTTCTATATACCTCATAAACCATTATTGGATATCCATTCTCTTTGTTGAACTTATAAGACTCTACTGCACTTTGATATAACTCATTTTCACTCCTATTTTTTAATTCTAGTGCCAATTCTTTATTATAATTATTAAAAACTATATTATTCATAATGCTTGGATACTCTATATGAGTAATAATATCACAAAAAAACAAAAATATAAAGAGTCTGTAATAAAATTTTCATATAAATATGGAGTAACAAA
>JAAWCC010000112.1 GCA_022792975.1 Clostridia bacterium
GAAGAAAAAATAAAGTTAGCTTTAGGAAATGAAAATTACTCAAGCCACCTTTTTAGATTTCCTGGAGGAAGTGAAGGAGGAAAATATAAAAACCTAAAAAATGAAGCAAAAGGATTGCTAGAAGATAATAATGTATTATATATAAATTGGAACTGCCTAACAAATGATTCAGTAGGAAAACCAACATATGAAAGTTTAATAAAAGACTTTAAGCTTACACAAAACGGAAAAAATAAAATAGTAGTATTAATGCATGATACAGGTGCAAAACAACTTACAGCAGACTCGCTTCCAGAAATAATTACTTATTTAAAAGAACAAGGGTATATTTTTAAAAACTTTTATGATATAATGTATTAAAATTAAAAAGGAGGTACAAAAAATGGCATTAGTAACAACAAAGGAAATGTTTGAAAAATCAATGAAAGAACATTTTGCAATTGGGGCATTTAATATTAACAATATGGAATTAATTCAAGGCATAATAGATGCTGCAAAGGAGGAAAATTCACCAGTAATTCTTCAAGCATCATCTAGTGCAATCAAGTATGCAAGAATGAACTATTTAATGAAAATGGTTGAAGCAGCAGTAGAGGAGTCTGAAATTCCAATTGCCATACACTTAGACCATGGACCAGACTTTGAAACCTGCAAAATGTGTATAGATGCAGGCTTTACGTCTGTAATGATAGATGGATCAAAATATGATTTTGAGGAGAATGTAAGAATAACAAAACAAGTTGTAGACTATGCACATGAAAAAGGAGTTGTAGTAGAAGCAGAGCTTGGAAAACTTGCGGGGATAGAAGATGACGTAAATGTAGCAGAAGAAGATAGCATGTTTACAGACCCTGACCAAGCAAAGGAATTTGTAGAAAGAACAGGATGTGACTCACTTGCAATAGCAATAGGAACAAGTCATGGAGCATACAAATTCAAAGGTGAGGCAAAATTAAGATATGATATATTACAAAAAATAAAAGAGAAATTACCAAACACACCAATAGTATTACATGGAGCATCAACAGTAATACCAGAATTAGTAGAAACTTGCAATAAATATGGAGGAGACATTCCAGGAGCAAAAGGAGTCCCAGACGAAATGCTACATGAAGCAAGCATAAAAGGAGTATCAAAAATAAATGTAGATACAGACCTAAGACTTGCAATGACATCAGAAATAAGAAGGATATTTGCAGAAGAACCATCAGCATTTGACCCAAGAAAATATCTAACTCCAGCAAGAGAAAAAATAAAAGAAACAGTAAAACACAAAATAAAAAACGTATTCGGCTCAAGCAACAAGGCTTAAGAAAAAGACAAGAAAAAGACAAAGGGACGGAGCTTTTGTCTTAACAAAAAAACAGCGGACAGGGAGAAACCCTGCCCGCTGTTAAAGGATTAATTATTATAACACAATTCACATAAAAAATCAAATTTTACCCTTCATAGCTCTTTCAATACGTCTTTCAGACTCCTTTTTAGCCATATCTTGCCTCTTATCGTAGAGTTTTTTACCCTTACCTATACCAAGCTCTACTTTAACAAAACTTCGCTTAAAATACAAACTGATAGGAATAAGAGAATACCCCTTCTGCTGAATCATACCGAATAAGTTTATTTATTTCTCTCTTATTCAAAAGAAGCTTACGTGTACGAAGAGGGTCTTTATTTTGAATATTTCCCTGCTCATAATGCGCAATATGCATATTATATATGTACGCTTCCCCATTCTTAACGGAAGCATAACTATCCTTCAAATTAACTTTCCCGATTTCTAATAGACTTAATTTCAGTTCCAGACAAAACAATTCCAGCCTCAATTGTATCTAAAATTTCATAATTATGTCTAGCAACAGGATTCTTAGCAATAAAGCTCATAAGTAACTCACCCTCCAAAAATATTATAGTACAAAAGCTATCAAAAGTAAAGCAAAGAATAGAAAGAGTAAAAAATGATAAAATAATATTAAAAAATAAAAAACTAAAACAATAGTATAAGTGAAGATAAAAAGGGGAAGCATTAATCAACATATTCCCCTTTTTACCTTCACCGGACTAAAGGTCAGAAGTAATATTAATATCTATCGCCATGAGTAGTTTGTCTTCCATAATACCAAACAAGAGCAATAATTATAGCCCCAGTAACTCCAAGAATAATCCAAACCATAGCATCGTTTAATCCAGAATTTGTATTGTTTGCCGAAGTTCTTGTAGCAGTATAACCTCTATCACCTGCATTTGTCACATCATTAACAGTGTTTTTTGCAGCTTCTCCCACATTTCTTGCACCATTACCTATATCACGTGCCATATTTTCTACTCCATTTTTTGCACCCTCCATTGCACGACCAGCATCACCAGCCATGTTTTGAACACCATTTTTTATATTATTTAAAGTATTTTCAGCACCATTTTCGGCAAATACTGGAATACATAGAAAAGTCATAGCGCAAAAGATAAAGAATGTTATTAAAGATTTCTTAGTCATTTTTTTATCTCCTCTCTAAAAAATTAAAAACTTTGTCTAAACAATATATATTTTGTATTAAAAGATAAAAAATATGCATAAAACAATATAAAAAAGGAATGACATAAAATTCATTCCACGCTTTATATAGTAAGAATTTTAAACATAAAAACAGTAAAAAATTCCATCAAAGTATTTATTTTCAAAAATTAACGCAAACGTATCAAAATTGCAATTGCAAAAAGTATTAAAAGCACACCAATAACAATTAGTATAATATTTAGAATATCTGAAAATCCTAAAGTAGAAGAACTAAGTGCAGCTGATGACCCAGCATTAGAAGATAAATTTCCAGATGCTCCAGTAGTGCTAGTATTAGCAGTAGGATTAGCACCATAAAC
>JAAWCC010000113.1 GCA_022792975.1 Clostridia bacterium
AAAAAGTTAATAGAATAACAAATTTTAAGGAGGTATAAAAATGGAGAAAAAAGTTATAAATGATATAGTAATAGTAAAAAGTGAGAATACCATAATTAAAGACGTAAACTCAGCAATAGATTTTATTGCCACTATAAAATATGAAACTAACTGCAATAAAATAGTATTAAATAAGGAGGCAATAATAGAGGAATTTTTTATATTAAGCAAGGGAATAGCAGGAGAAATATTACAAAAGTTTATAAACTATCAAACAAAAATTGCTATTTATGGAGATTATTCAAAATATACAAGCAAACCACTAAAAGATTTCATATATGAAAGTAATAATGGAAAAGATATATTCTTTGTAAAAAATGAAGAAGAAGCAATAGAGAAGTTAAGTAAATAAAACAATTATATATTTTTTAAATAGAGATAAAAAGTAGACAAATTACAACCTTTTCATATAATATAATAGAGGTGAGAAAGTTGTGTTGTTGTGATAAAAAATGTAATGTATTTTATGCTATTATTAGCATTAGTTTAACTATTATATTACTGATATGGAATTTTACTTTAACAATAGTAGAAGCAAATAATAATCCAGCACATATAAATAGTTTTAACTATGCACCAGAGAAACTGCAAGAGGGAGCATATATTACTTTTGATACCAATAGAGTTGTAGAAAAAAATGATATAATACATCAAGAAGGAGCATCAGATTTTATTATTAACCAGACAGGAAATTATTTAATTCAATTTAATACCACTATATATGAGCCGCCATCAACAGGAAAAGAAACCACATTATCAGTCTATTTAGAGCATAATAATGCAACAGTATATGGAACAACAGTTGGAGAAACAGTTTCGAATGCTTATCAAACAGTTGATTTAAGCTTTTCTGTAATTATTAAAGCAAATAGTGGCGATATCTTAAGGATAAAGAATAATTCAGGTACAATAGTAGAACTATTACAACCTAATATAGATATTATAAGAATAAAATAAAAGCAAAAAAATATAGTAGAAAGAAGCTGCTATATTTTTTCTAACTTAAACATTATAGATAGTTTACTAAAAATTGAAGAATTTAAAAAAATATAGAAAAATATATATTTTTTTAAAATAATCTGATATAATATACTAAAGAAATGAGATTAAAGAGGAGGAAAAATATTTATGAAGAATAAAATAATAATCTCTTTTGTAATTTTTATTTTATTATTATTGAGTATAGTATTTGCTAACTCATATGTGCAAGCGTTGTCAAGAGAGGAAAGACTAATTGAAAAGCAAGTGCAAAATAATAAAGCAGTCGAGGCTGCAAATTATAATTACTCAAATTTAGAAGAGCGCTCAATAAACTGCTATAATTATTGCGAACAAAACGAAGAATGTCCAATATATCGAGATAATGGACATTGCTCAAGGAGAAATAATTACTGCTCTCAAAGAAACTATGGTTGCAGATATTAAAAAGACAGGTGGCGAGTAGGAAAGCAAGGGAGAAAGACGGGGGAAAGCCAAGGAAAAGAGGGAAAGACAGGGGGACGGAGCTTTTGTCTTAAGGTTTAATTCTTTTTAAAACCTTAAGACAAAAGCTCCGTCCCCCTGTCTTTTTTATCTAGTGATTACTGGCTAAAGAGACTCTCACATTTTCAAAAAATTCAAGTATTTTAAACTTAAAACTAAAACTAGTACTATTTTCAGAGATAACATCGAATTCTTCTTCATTCAAGCTACTTTCTAAAACTCCTTTTGCTTCTTCATCAAGTGACCCTGAACTTACATCAACAAAGCATAAAGTAGGGAACATTACACACCACCAATTATGTCCGTTTCGCTTCACCAATTTCTATCCTAAGAGCATCATAAACACCTGCGGGAAGAGCAATATCACCATAAACTTTAGTAGGAAAATCGAATTTTCCAATTTCTAACTTAACATCATAATTGTATCCTTCAGATACAATTGTCTGTCTAGCAACCTCATAGAAATCATCTAAATGCTCGTCCATTAGACGAATAACCTCATCTTTAGAAGAAACGTCAGAGGAAATTTCCTTCATATATTCCAAAATATTATCACGAACTAAAAGCTTCAAGCTCTGATCCTCTTCTGAATCACTATTTGCAAGAATATGAAGTCTAAACACACTATTAGACAAATCCTCAGAAATCGTATTTGCGTATGAAAAAGCACATACAAAAGTATAGCATATAAATAAAACTATAAGCACAAGTAATCGTTTAAATAATTTCATAATTAATTAACTCCAATCTTAAAACAATCTCAAAATCAATATTTACTAAAAGTATTAACAAAAAAAGAAAAAATATACAAAAAAAGAATAAATTTATCAAATAGGAAAAAATAAAGTACATAAAAAAGATATGTCGAAATAAGTTATATGATTTAGGGAAAAACGACTTGACAGACAGAAAAATAAATGGTAAAATTTGGAAAGAACAAAGGTTAAAAGGTGGGTAAACAAATGGAAAAAGAATTTTTAAGAATTTGCAGTTTTTATGTAAGTGATTGGCATTTAACAGCAATGCTTTTACCATATATTGAAGAAGCGGAGGAAAGAGATGAACACCTAAATACAATATTAGAAAAGAACATTTCATATAATATGAAAGAAATATTAACAAGAGTAAAAATGAGTGATAGAAAAAAGGAAAATATATTAAGAATAGGATGGGAAAATAGAGATTTAATAAAATATAGTGATATCAAAAAGTATATGGAAAAAATAACAAGATTTGAAAACAAGATAACAATAATAGTAGAAGGACATAAAAACAGAATAGAATACATAGGAAAAAATATAGAAAAATGGATAAAGAAATCAGAAAAAAAGTTAAAAAAGAAGGAAATTAGAATAATAAATTGCTATGAGGTTACAGAATTTAATAAAGACATTAATGAGATACTAAATCAGCATGATAAAATACTCAATACATCTGGAATACATGAGATTGAAGAAATGTATGAAGGATACGTTAAAAAAAGAGCATAAAATTGCTCTTTTTTTTGACAAATTAGTATAAATAATGTATAATAAGATTAGATAACTATGTAAAGGGGAGGGATATATTATGAAAAAGTATATAAAAATTATATTAATAGTACTTTGCATAAGCCTTATAGCAGCCAGTTTTGTATGCATATCCAATGGGGCAATAGGATTAAATTCAATTTCAAATCCTGATCTTTACAAAGAAAGTCGGAAATGCAGATAATTCAGCTGCTTTGCCAATAGCTAACATAATAGTATGGCTAGTAAGAACAATAGGAGAGTCAGTAGCAGTAGTAATGGTACTGATAATAGGAATAAAATATATATTAGGAAGTGTTGAAGAAAAGGCAGAATATAAACAAACCATGTGGCCATATATACTAGGTGCAGTATTAATATTTGCTGGTGCAGCATTAACAGATATAATATATAAAGCATTTATGCAATAAAATTTAATAAAAACTATTGAAAATAAATAGAAAGTATGTTTAAATAGGAGGTAAAGATTATGAAAAAAACACTAACAAAAATAATTTTCATAGCACTTTTCCTTTTGATAATGTTTAGTATAAGCACAGAAGTACATGCATGGTCACAAATAATAGGAGATGGCAAAGATTTCATACAAACAGGAGAAAGCTCAGACAAAGGAACAGTAGATCAATCAGCAATGCAAGATTTGTCGGGGTATCTATATAATATATTACTTGCAGCAGGAGTAATAGTTGCAGTAATAGTTTCAACAATGCTAGGAATACAATTCATGATAGGAGGGGCAGAAGGACAAGCCAAAGTAAAAGAAATGCTAGTTCCATTTATTGTAGGATGTATAGTAGTATTTGGAGGATTTGGACTCTGGAAAATAGCAGTAACAATAGGAAATGAATTAGAAAATGCAAATCCTTATGAAGCAGACTTTTCAAAGAGACAATGTAACAACTGCCAAAATGAAGTAGAGCCGATTTTTGATATAGACAAAAAACAATATATATGTCCTAGATGTGGAGGTCAAATGTCATAAAGACTTTAAAAATGAAGGGGGTATAAGATGTGAAAAATAAAACACTTAAAAAGGCATTAATAATAATAAGTATCTTCTTATTAGCAACAATAGTAATTATACCCAAAAGCTTTGCAGGAATAAATCCAGGGCAAATAACAGGAAAACAACCAAGTGGAATACAGATAGATGTTCGATTTGTTGATCAAATAGCAAGTCTATTAAGAATACTTGGAGCATTCATAGCAGTAGGAGTGCTAATGATAATTGGTATAAAGTATATGACAGGAAGCTTAGAAGAAAAAGCAGCCTACAAAAAATCAATGTTACCATATTTAATTGGATGTATTCTATTATTTGGAGCTTCAACAATAGGAGCAGACATAATAGAAATATTCAGAGAAAATGACAGCATAGAAGATATGGGAAATATCATACTAGGAATAATACAAACAATAGGAACCTTTGTAGCAGTTGCGACAATAATGATATTAGGAATAAAGTATATGCTAGGAAGTTTAGAAGAAAGAGCAAGCTATAAAAAATCAATGCTACCATGGTTAGTGGGTGCAATAATGTTATTTGCAGCAGTGAACATAACTGTATTTATAGCAGAAGAATTTGGACTAGACGAGAACATAGACTATAGTTCAGGCGCAGAAACAGCAGATAAATACATAAAAGACCACACAGTAGATGAAATAAAAGCAGAAATTAAAAGTGTGAGCGATAAAATAAAAAAATTAGAAGCGCAAGAAAAAGTAAATCCTGAAGAAATAAGCTATTGGCGCACATATATGAATAAACTATATAGTTATATACAATTTACATATGACTAAAATTAAGTTATTAATGTTTTTTCTCAAAAACAATTGAGACAAAATTAAAATATAAAAAATAAATGAAAAATTATAAGGAGGGAAATACTATGAAGAAAACAATGAAAATATTAACTATACTTTTAGTAGTTCTGATGATAATAACAGCATGTGGAACAGTATCTGCTGGACAAGGTGCTAAAGAGCCTGAAAAGAAATCAACTGGGAAAACTCTTGCAGGTGTTAATATTGATCCTAAAAAGGACGCAGGAAGTCAAGTTGAAGGAATTGGTAATAGTATACTAGGTATTATACAAGTTGTTGGTACAATCATAGCAGTAGGCGTACTAATGGTAATTGGTATCAAATACATGATGGGAAGTGCAGAAGAAAAAGCAGAATACAAAAAAACAATGCTACCATACCTAATTGGTGCAATAATTCTATTTGCAGCAGTAAATATCGCGGCAGCAGTAATTAATGTATCAAACACATTGACATCAGATGACGAAGACAAAAAAACTGGTGTAATAATGATAGATGACCAAACAAGAGTAGCGTAATTATCATGAAAAAGAAACACTCTCTACAAAGGGAGTGTTTCTTTTTGTTACAATCATATGACATTTTCATTACAAAACAAAGTTTTTTCGCCAAAACTCTATGAAAAATTACAAAAATCTGCTATAATATAATACAAGTAATAATGGGCATTTTATACGAAAAAGCATACATAAGAGAAAGGAGCAAAACATATATGGCATACCAGATACCTAGAAATGTAAAAGGAGAAGGAAGAATACTATTCATATTCTCAACAAAAGCATTAATAACCTCAGGAATAGGAGGCGCATTTGGCTTAATATTCTGGTGGATATTCGGAATGTTTGATATGGGAACAGTAGGATTAATAATAACAATAATATTTGCAAGCATTGGATTTGGAATAGGAACACTAAAAGTGCCAAACACAACAGCATTTGAAGTGACTAGAAAAACTGGTGGAGAAAATATAGACGATGTAATAATGAGATGGATAAAATTCAAATTCAAGTCAAAGAAAAAAATATATGTATATACTGAAGGAGGTACAAAAGATGTCAGATGATCAAATAACACAATTATTGACATATATCTTAATATTCATGATATTCATACTAATGGTGCTAGGTGTAGTTTTTATATATGTCAGAATAAAAGAAAGAAAAAAAAGAAAAAGTGAAGAAATAAAAACAGATGAAAATACTCGGTGAAGCATCAGAATTAGGGAATATAGCAACAAGAGGATATAATAAACAATCAATTTCTAAATTCATGGAATTTGATAAAATAGAGGACAACATGATTGTACAAAAAAACGGAAATAAATATCTAATGGTGGTTGAATGTCAAGGAGTAAATTATGACTTAATGTCTGCAATGGAGCAAACAGCAGTAGAAGAAGGATTTTTGCAATTCTTAAACTCACTTAGATACTCAATCCAAATATATGTACAAACCAGAACAGTAAACCTAGAAGGTAGTATCACAAATTACAAAAGAAGAATAGACGAAATAGAAGCATTACTTAGAAGAAGAGAAGCAGAATATGAATCAAACAAACAATCAGGTTTATTTGATAGAGAAGAAATGAAGGCACAATTCTATGAGTTAACAAAAATTAGAAACCTATATGAATATGGAAAAGACATTATATACAACACACAACAAATGAGCTTAAATAAAAATGTATTAAACAAGCAATATTATATAATAACATCATATTATCCAGCTGATCTTGGAAACACAAACTTTGATAAAGAAGAAATCAAGAACATAGCTTTTTCAGAGCTATACACTAGATGTCAAGCAATCATAGGCTCACTATACTCAACAGGAGTAGTAGGAAAAATACTAGACTCAAACTCTTTAGTAGAGCTATTATATATGGCATACAATAGAGACGAAGCTGAGGTATTTGGACTAGATAAGGCATTGGCAGCAGGATATGACGAGTTATATTCAACAGCACCAGAAGTATTTGAAAAGAAAATTAGAGCACTAGACCAAGAAATAGAGCAAAAAGCTATAACAAAGGCAGAAGATACAGTAGCAAAAGTAAGAACCTTAAGAGAAAGAAAACTAGAAGAAAGAAAAATGAGAATGGAAGACATTGTAGATGAAATGGCAAAAATGATTATACAAGAAAATGAGGCATACTTAGGTAGAGAAGTTGTACAAGAATCTGTTAAGGAGATAACGAATTCAAGACAAAAGAGAAATGAGCAAGAGGAAAAAGCAAAAGAAAAGGAGGCAAGAAGAAATGTCAAAAAAGAAAAAGAAGTTAAAAAGCCAAGAAGAACAACAAAAACCGCTTAATGGAGATAACATAGATATACTTCAGAAAAAGACAGTAAAAGACTTAATATCTCCATCAGGAATAGATGCATCAAACATAGACCATATGGAAATAATCTCAAATGCAAAAAGATATGCAAGAAGCTTCTTTGTATCAACACTTCCTAGAATGTGCTCCTTCCCAGACATATTTAGAGATATGTACTTGTTTGGAGATATAAACACATCAATATACATAAACCCAATACCAGAAGCAAGAAGCCAAAATGAATTAAACAGAGTAATAAACGAGCTAGAAACAGAAAGAATAGTTGCACAAGATAGAGGAAATATAAATAGGGAAAGCGTATTATCACAAAAAAGGGTAGAAGCAGAACAACTAAGAGATGAGATAGCAGCACGGATATAACAAATTATTTGAGGCAACAGTAGTATCAACATTATTTGCATATAGTTTAGACGAGCTAGATAAATTTACAAAACTATTATCAACAGAAATGTCAAAGACATTAGTAGGAATAAAATCAGCATGGGCAATGCAAGAAGAAGCTTTTCAATCAAACCTTCCACTAATGCAAAATAAAATAAGCAAATCACACACTTTTGATAGACGATCAATGGGAACAGTATTTCCATTCACAACTTCAGAAGTAGGACACCCAAGCGGAATACCACTTGGATTTAACAAACAAACAGGAGTGCCAATATTATTTGATAACTTCCATTCATCATTAACAAACTATAATATGGTTATATTTGCAAAATCAGGTGCTGGTAAATCTGTAACAATGAAAACATTAATTTCACGTTCATCAGTATTAATGAATATAGAAAGTTTAGCACTAGATGCAGAAGGGGAATATGCTATAGTTGCAGAAGCCCTAGGAGGAATTAATGTTGTTATAAGTCCAAACTCAAAAACAATAATAAATTTATTTGATATAGAACCAGAAATTATAAAAGATGAAATAACAGGAAGAGAAAGAGTAGTAGTTAATGTAGAAAACAAAGTAGAAGATGTAACACAAGCATTATTAACAATGGCAAGAGGAAGCACTAGAAGTGAAGAAGTAAATGAATTAACAAAACAAATAATAGCAGAATCTGTTGCAGAAGAATATGCAAGTGCAAAAATAAATTCAGATCCAGCAAGTCTATATGAATCAGCAACAGGAACCAACAGAGAAAACATGTTATCAAGACAAAAAAAGCCAATGCCTACAATAGGAAGTTGGTATAAAAGAATTCAACAAAAATACAAAGAAAACACAAACAGAGATTATCAATTCCACTATAGTTACTTACTAAAAGTTATGAAACAATATGTAAGAGAATATGATGGACAAATGGCATACTTTGATGGACAATCTACATTTGAACTATTAGATGGAGCAACATTTATAAACTTAGACATCTCACAATTAGAAGAAAGATTTGCAAGACCACTTGCACAACAAATACTATTATCTTGGATTTGGGAAAAATATGTAAAGAAAAACAGTGAAGACAGAACAAAAGCAAACAAAAAAAGAGTTTTAGTAGATGAAGCATGGATGTTATTACCATATCCAGAAGCAGTAGACTTTTTAAACAC
>JAAWCC010000114.1 GCA_022792975.1 Clostridia bacterium
CAGGAGGAGGAGGAACAGGAGGAGGAAGAAACTACTCTAAATCCATCACAATAGGAGCAGGAGGAAGAGGAACCTCATATTCAGGTGGCTCTGGTTCTGGAGCAGCAAATTCAGATGGAGGAAGTGGAAAACCAGCAGCATCAGCAGCAGGCTCATCAGTTGGTGGAGCTGGAAGTAAAGGAATTGTAAGATCAGGTAATAGTTCAGGGTATGCACAAGTTTCAATAGGAGGAACAGGAAATCCAACTGGAGGGTATGAAATATATAGAAGAGGTCCAACAAACTATGTAGAAAAACGTGGTACAGGTGGCTTACTTATAATGTACGCAGATAATTTGTATAACAGTGGAACAATTAGTGCAACAGGAGTTGAGTCAAGTAGTTGTAGCAAAACAATTTCAAACGGAAGAATAGATCCAGGAGGAGCATCACGGGCGGAGGCTCAATAAATATATTTGCAAATCAAGTAAATAATACAAATACAATAACAGCAGCAGGAGGAGCAGCTCTTACTATACATTCAACACGGAGGAGCAGGAGGAAAAGGAACAGTTACAATAAACGAGCTTGCACCAGATTTAGTAAGTGCAACAAAACAAGTCATACTAAAAACAGGAGAAACATATCAAATTGATAAAAGCAAAATAATAATAGAGGAAACAAATAAACAAATAGGAAAAATAGAAGTAGGAGAAATAACATTTGAAATATTAGATGGAAATATAGCAGAAGTAGACCAAAATGGAAAGATAACAGCAAAATCAGAAGGAGCAACAAAAATAGCTGTAATAGATTCAAAAAACAGACTAAAAACATATATATATTTAGAAGTAAGAAATACTCCAAAAATTGATATACAAGAAGGAAAAAACTTCACAGTTGCACTAAAACAAAATGGAACAGTATGGAGCTATGGAGTAGGTGCAAATGGAGAATTAGGAAATGGAAAAAATGAGCAGCAGGTAGAACCAGTTCAAGTAAAAGGACTAAGCAATATTCAAGCAATAGCAACAGGATATTCACATAGCTTAGCTATTTCAGAAAACCGGAGAAGTATATGCATGGGGACTTGGAACAAATCGGACAACTGGGAAATGGCGATAAGGAAAATAGCAATATTCCAGTAAAAGTAGAAGGAATAGCAGATATAATAAAAATAGACGCATATAAAAATATAAGTGTAGCATTATCAAAGGATGGAAACCTTTATGTTTGGGGAGAAGGTCTTTCAACACTTCCTATGAGAAAAATTACAAGAGAGCAGGTAGTAGATATCTCTGGGAGCCTAGTTCTAACAGAAAGTGGAGGAGTATATAACTTAAATGATTTAGAAAATAAAATTTCAGGGCTAACTAATATAGTAAAAATATCAGCAGGAGCAGCACATAATTTAGCGATTAATGCAATGCGGTGTGCTATATTCATGGGGAACGAACTCTAATGGTGAATGTGGCATCAATACAACAGGCACAATAACTGCAAGAGAAATATTATTTGATGTAGCAGAAATTTCAGCTGGAAATGGAATGAGCATAATAAAAAATGAAGCTGGTGAAGTTTATGTATTTGGAAACAATGCAAATGGTCAAATAGGATTAGATACAGTCACAAAGCAGATGACACCAGTCAAAATCACACTTACAGAAGATGTAAAAATAGAAACAATATCAGCAGGAGAAAGTACACATAGTGGATTAGTTGATGAAAACGGATATGTATGGCATACAGGAACAAATGCACAAGGAGAATTAGGTATATTAGGAGAAACAACATTAAAAGCATACACAAAAACAGGAAGTGCAATAGTTGAAATAAACCAGCCCCAAAAGGTATATTTATCAATAGGTGAAGAAAAAACAATAGAAAGTGTATTGAAAAATACATTTAACCTAAAAGTTGATATAATAGATAATAATCAACAACACTTTGCAATAACAGCATCAAGAGAAGATAGCATAGGAATAGAAGGGCAGAAAATAACAGTAAAAGACTATGGAGAAACAACAATAACAGTAACACATATAGAAACAGATATAAAAACAGAATTTATAATAAAAGTAGTAGTGAAAATAGACAGTTTAGTACAAGGCTTTAGGGACCTAGACTTAGATGATGGAGACTATGAAGTTGCAATTCAGGACCAAGTATATATAGTAGAACTAAAAAATATATATGGAAATACAAGATACTCATTAGAAGACGGGGAAACAACAAGGATAGTAAGCTTAGGTGATGCTTCTACTGAATATAAAACACTAGTTGTAAAATATCATGGTGATTTAAACATAGATAAAGGAGTAACTGTAACAGCAAATACAGTTAATAATTTAACATACAAAAAAGGTATGTACTTATGTGTGCTTGGAAATATATATAATGATGGCGAAATAAGCATGACAGCAAGAGGAACATACAATGTAGCAGGAGAAAATGTATGGCTATGGAAAAATATAGATGGTTCATATGAATATGTTCCTGCAGTTGGAGCGAATCGGAGGAGCATCACAGTATACAAATACACGTGGTCAAGTTCTAAATGGATTAGCAGGAGGAAATGGAACAAATAGACAAACAGGTGGTGGTGGAACAGGAAGTGGAAGAAATTATGCAAAATCTATTACAATAGGAGCAGGAGGAAGCGGAACATCATACTCAGGTGGAGCAGGGTCAGGCGCTGCAAACTCTGATGGAGGCGGAGGAAAACCTGCAACATCAGGGGCAGGCTCTTCAAATCGGAGGAGCTGGAGGCAGAGGAGTTGTAAGATCAAGCAATGGATCAGGCTATGGACAAATATCAATAGGAGGAACAGGAAATCCAAGTGGAGAATATGAAGCATATAGAGTAACTGCAGCAAGCTATAATGAAAAAAGAGGAACAGGTGGACTCCTTATAATGTATGCAGACTACCTATACAATAATGGAGCAATTACAGCAAATGGAGTAAGTTCAAGTACAGTAACACCTTCAAAATCATATTCAAGAGTAGACCCAGGAGGAGCATCTCGGAGGTGGATCAATAAATATATTTGCAAAAATATTAGCAAATAATGAAGGCACAAATGCAGACCGGAGGAGTAGCAACAAAGCAAAGCTCAACAGGAGGAGCAGGAGGAAATGGAGCTGTCACAATAAACCAATTAGGTTCAGTTTTGAACTATCCTACAAAAAGAATAACAATGCATATGGGAGAAAATTATCAAATAAACCAAGACTTACTTTCATATGTAAAATTAAATGAAATACAAACCATAGATTTAAGTGTGGGAAATATAAGATATCAGCTAGATTATGGAACAGCAGTTGAAATAACTCCAGATGGAAATATACAAGCAACTGGTATAGGAACATCAAAAATTAAAATCACAGATATAGACAATGAATATAGTACATATATAGTAATAGATGTCATAGAAGAAAAGACAAAAGCCAAAATAGAAAGTGGCACAGATTTTACAATAGCTTTAAAAGGAAATGGAACAGTATGGAGCTATGGTAAAAATAGTAACGGAGAACTAGGAATAGATAGCAAAATAAACTCAAATGAGCCAGTTCAAGTAATTAAAGAAGATGGAGGAGCCCTAGAAAATATAATAGATATAGGAGCAGGAAATACAGAAAGTATAGCAGTAGATGAAAATGGAGAAGTATATATTTGGGGATTATGCTACGAAAACTTAGTAGGTCAAAACATATTAAAAGCTAAGAAATTAGAAAATATATCAAATATAGCAAAGGTAAGCTGTAAAGGAGATACATTCTATGCAGTAGATAAAGAGGGCACAGGATATGTTTGGGGTAAAGGATATAGTGAGCAAGTTAGAATACAAACAGACATTAAAATAATAGACATAGATGGTGGAATAATCCTAGGAGAGGATGGAAGAGCATATATTGTAAGCAATCCAAACCAAGCAATACCATATCTAAATGGATTATTAGACATATCATCAGGACAAGACCATAATCAATATACAACACTAGAAGGTCATGTTTATAGCATGGGAACGCGGCGGAACAGGTCAATTAGGAAATGATAACACGCAGGATAAGACAAATCCAGTCTTAGTTAGGAAAGAGGCAGGCTTCCTAGAAAACATAATAGAAACCTCAGCAGGATATAAAAGCTCAATAGCGTTAAGTATAGAAGGAAAAATATATGCATGGGGTGATAATTCAAATGGCAAGCTAGGGATTTCAGAGAAAATATCAAAATATGCAAAACAAATAATAGATACAAATAATTTATCTGGAGAGGGCATAAAATTAATTCCAATGGAAGTAATAGAGGCGGGAAGAAATCACTCATGCATCTCAGATAAAAACGGATTTGTTTATGCGACTGGGCAAAATATTTCAGGACAACTTGGAACAAAAGATAATAACTCAAGAACAATATTTACCCAAATAGGGGATATAAATATAACTACAAAACCAGAAGAACTACAAATACCAGTAGATACTTCGAAAGAAATATCAATGGAATTAGGATATAGTTTTAATCTAAAGAAAACAGCAGCAGAAATAGGAGACTTAAGCCTAATAAATACAAACAATAAAGAAATAGAAGTAGAAGATCAAAATACACAAGGTACAATTTCAAGCATTAAAAACTATAAATTAACAGGAAGGAAAATAGGAAGAGTAAACTTGGTAGTATCAAGTGATGAGGGCTATTCAAAAAACATATGGGTAGAGGTTGTAGATAGTGAAAAATCAAAAGCTTCAAGTAAAGTAGTAAATGGAGAGGGGTTCACACTAGCGCTAAAATCAGATGGAACAGTATGGACATTTGGAGCTATAAATGGAAAATCAAATCCAGAAGAAATAGAAGCTCCAGAAGAAATAATAGATATAGCTTGTGGAAAAAGCCATATACTATTACTTGGCAAATCAGGAGCTATATATAGCCTTGGGCAAAACATTAAAGGACAATGTGGAACAGGAGACGTAACAGCCTTAAGCATACCTACAAAAATAAACATAAAAAATATAGCAAAAGTAATTGCACAAGATAATACCTCATTTGCAATAACAACATCTGGAAAAGTATATGCTTGGGGAGAAGGATATACAAAGTCACCAGAGCTTTTAGAAAACGAAGGTAATGTAATAGACATATCAAAAAATTATTATCTATTAGAGGATGGAATTTTAAGAAAAAACATAGATAATGAAAAAATAGAAATAAATGGCAAAGAAAGAATAATCCAAATATCAGAAGGCAATGAACAAGAAATCCTATTGCTAGGGGAATCAGGAAAAGTATATACGTATAAAGAAGGAGAAATGCAAGCAATTGAAATTACAAAAGAGGATGGAGCAATACTTCAAAATGTAAAAGAAATATCAGCAGGTTCAAACTATAATATTGCAGTAACAACAGAAAAAGAAGTATATACCTGGGGTGATAATGAAAATCAAAAATTAGGATTTAACTATGATGATATAAAAAGCTTAGACTATCCAAGCAAAAAAGATGACATAAGAGATGTTGAAAGAGTAGTAGCAGGAGCCTCACATACATCAGTATATAAGAGAAATGGAGATGTATATACATGGGGATTAGGAGAAAATGGCGAATTAGGAAATGGTGAAAGCTTTAATGTGTCAGAAGCACAATTAGTTGGAAAAAATATCATAGAAACAAACACAAATAATATAACAATACAAACAGGAAAAACTTTCGACATAGAGGCGTACTTAAATTACTTTAACTTATTCAAAGACCAAAAGACAAACTTGATATATGAAGTATTAGATCAAGATTTAGCAATGATAAATGAAACAACAGGCGAAATAGTTACAATAAAACAGGGAAGAACAACAGTTATTGTAAAAGATACAAAAACAGGAAAAATAGCAGTAATAAATGTAATAATCTTAGACAACGGAAGCATAGAGCCAATGGTAGAAACAAAACGGAAGTCATACAGTCATGCTAAAAGTAGATGGAAGTGTATGGACATATGGACTTGAAGGAAAGAGGATAAATGATGAGCCAATAAAAGTAGAATTTCCAGAGCGGAACAGTAATAACACAGATTGCTTGCCGGAGAAGAACATGCAATTGCGCTTGATATAAGTGGAAATGTCTGGGCATGGGGAGAAAATGGATATTATCAATTAGGAAACAGTATAAGTGAATATGAAGATACACCTATAAAAATAGATGGGTTAAACAAAATAAATAAAATTGCATGTGGAAACTATAATTCATTTGCTATTGGAGAAGCAGGAGAAATATATAGTTTTGGATTAAACTCATCAGGAGAATGTGGAGTGCGGAAGCTATTCACAAAAGACAACAGTAAAAATGGCAAAAAATATGACAGATGTAATAGAAATAAAAGCAGGAAGAAATTATACACTAGCATTAAAGAGTACAGGAGAAATATTTGTAACAGGCTCAAATATATATGGAGAACTTAGCCAAAACAACATGGGAATAAGAAGAATAAATAAATTCACAAAAATAGAAAGCATAGACCATGTAGTAAAAATATCAGCAGGGGATACACATGCATTAGCACTTAGAGACAATGGAAAAGTATATACTTGGGGAAATAATGTATATGAAAATTTAGGAGTAGGACTAAATAACACAATAATAGACACCCCAGTAGAAGTAAAAAACTTAGAAAACATCAGATATATATCAGCAGGAAAAGATTATGCAATGGTAATAAACAAAGACTTAGAAATGTTTGAGGTAGGCATAAACAAAAATGGTGAACTTGGAAATGGTACAAAAACAAATCTAAACACTTATACCAAAGTAGATACAATAGATAATGTATTTGGAGTATCTTGTGGAAATACTTATACAGTATCAGTAAAAGCTGATGGAACAGTTTGGCGGAGTACGGAGATTATGGACATGGTGATAATGAAATCAAGAGTAAAACAAAAGGAACAAATTGGACAAGAGTGGGAAACGAAGCTTCAGGAATAAATGGAGTAGAATTCATAATTAAAATAGACGAAACAAAAAGTATAATACAAAACCTAACAGAAGAATTTAACTTAATATATCTAAACCAAACATTAGAAAAATATTTAAGTTATTCAAGTGTAAATGAAGAAATAGCAAGTGTAAATGAAAAAGGCATAATAACAGGAAAAAATATAGGGACTACACGAATACAAGCAACCTCTAGCTTAGATCAAAAGGTATATAGCATATTAGTAAGAGTCATTGAAAAGGATTCAGAAGTTGCACCTAAAATTGTAGCAGGAGAAAATTTTGCAAGTGTTGTAAGAGAGGATGCAATAGCTTGGAGCTTTGGGTATAATGGAGACGGAAGATTAGGAGTAAATAGCTATTTAGCAAAAGATATACCAACAAAAACAGGGATAAACTTAAATTTTAAAGACATAAAAGCAGGAAAAAGCTTCTTGATAGCATTAAACAATGACGGAACAGTATGGGGAGTACGGAAATAACAAAAATGGTGAGCTAGGTGATGGAACAGCAGCATCAAAAAATACATTAAGCAAAATAAACGGATTAAGCGATATAGAAAAAATTGCTTGTGGAGAAAACTTCGGACTTGCAATTGATAAAGTGCGGAAATGTTTATAAATGGGGAAATGGAAATGCAAAAGTAGAATTAATAGAAAAGATAACAATTCCAGTATTAGACATATCAGCAGGAGTAAACCAAAGCGTATTAGTTACAGCAAAAGGAACAATTATAGGATATGGGGACATCCTAAATGGAGAACTAGAAGAAATAACAAATGCCATAAAGACAGCCGTAACTAAAGACAAAATAGTTATATTAACAGCAAACGGAGAGAGTTATGATTATAAAGCAGGAGTGCTAACAAAAATAGACATGCCAAGCTTTATAGTAGATATAGTAGCAAGCAAAGATACAGTTATGTATCAAACAAAAGAAGAAAAAATATTCTCATTAGGAGCAAATACATATGGAGAATTAGGCTTAGGAAATACTGACAGAAAAGATACACCTACATTAATAAACTTAAATGATGCAAAAGCCTTTACAATGGCAGCAGGATATAACAATACATACATAATAGAAACACGAGGCATGGTATATGCAAGTGGAAATAATGAATATGGCTCACTTCGGAAACGGAGCAAGGAAAAATACTGAAAATTATACACTAGTTGGAGATAGGAATTTTGAAGTAGACCCAAAGACAAAAACAATGAAGATAGGCGACAAAGAAGAAATAGAAATAAAGGGAAATCCATTTAATGTATTTAATGAAGACAAAAATGCAGTTAGTGAATACACCTTAGAAAATGATAATGAAGAAGTATTAACATTAGACGGGAATAGCTTTACAGCTATAAAAGAGGGTACAGCACATATTACTGTGGTGGACGATATAACAAAAGAAGAAATAAAAATAACTAGAATAGTTGCTGCACAAGACAAAGACAGAATAGAGAAAATAACAGTAAACAAAGAAGAAGCTTCATTAAGCGAGGAATCAAAAGAAGAAGAATTTATATATAAAGTAAAAATTGTAACAAATGAAGATAAGGGAGACTTAGTTATAACTACAAAGGATAAAACAGATAGAATAAGCATAGATGGGGGAAATACTTGGGGAAATAACGGAAAACTAGAACAAGAAATAAGTCTAACAGATAAATTCACAAATATTAAAATAAAGGTAGGAATACAGAATAATTCAGGAGAATACCCTGAAGAAATAGAAGAAGAATACACTTTGATAGTAGAAAAAATAACAGATGATATAGGATTAAAAAAAGTCACAGCAACTTCAAAAACTGAAGAAATAAACATAAGTGAAATCACAGCAACACCAGTATCAACAAATAGATATGAAGTAATTGTAGAGGAAGGAACAGATATATCAAAAATAAAAGCAATTGCAAATAGTGAATATAGCTCAGTTTCGATTGAAGGAGAAGAATATACATTAAAAGAGCAATTAAAAGATATAGATTTGAGCAAAGAACTATCAAAAGAAATAAGAATTTCAGTCAAATCAGAAGCAGGAACAGAAGTAGAATATACACTAGTAATTTATAAAAAGAACCTACTTTCAGATTTAATAAGCCTAACAGTGAATGGAGCAGAAGCCACAAAGGTTTCAGAAGGCGCATATGCAATAACAGTAGATAGAGACGTAACCATTGCAAATATAAAAGCAGAAGTGGCATCAAGCTTAGTAGCAGTGAGTATAGAAGGAAATCAATTTAAACAAAAAGAAAATGAATTAAACTTAGAATTAGTGGCAAAAGAGACAAAAGTATTAATAAAGACAAAAACAGATAGTGGCGAAATAAAAGAATATACATTAAACATTTATAGAAGCAAAGACAGTCTAGTTAAACCAAACCTAAGCATGTTACTTGTAAACGGAGCAGTCATAGAGCCAGAAGATGATGGATTAACATATATCGCATATCTACCATCAGCAGAAACAAATGCATATATACGAGCAATAGCAGAAGAAAGCCAGACAAAAGTAAAAATAGCAGAGGAAGAAGAAGAAATAGGCGAAAGCCAAAGAATGGTTTCCTTATATGCAAATGAAAGCAAATATGATGTAGTATTAACAAAAGAAGACAATAGTGCAACAGATACATATAAAGTGATAATAAGACGAGCAGAAGCAGACACAAGCTTAGAAAAAATATTTGTATCAGATAAGGGAATAAGAACAGAAGCAAACAAAATAGATAAGCTAAACTATACAGTAAAAGTGACATCAAGCCTAGATGAAATTGATGTAATAGGAATAGCAAAATATGCAAAAGCAAAAGTAAAAATTGGAGAAGATGGCATATTTATGGTTCACGAAGGCACAAATAAAATAAAAGTGCCAGATAAAACAAGCACAGTAAAAATCATTGTACAGTCAGAAGATGAAAGCCTAGAAACTGAGTACACATTAACAATACAAAAAGAATCAGAAAATACAAGCTTAGAAAAAGTAATTGTAGATGGACAAGAAATAATAAAAGCACCAGATGGAAAATATCACTATTATTTAACTACACCAAAAACTTCAGTTACAGTAATGGCAAAAACAGAAGAAGGAACACCGAATAATACTTATGTGAAATTAGGAATAGAAGAATATGAATTATTCGAAACAACAAAAAACATAGAAATAGATGCCAAAGAAATAAAAGTGCCAATCAAAGTAAAGGCAGAAAATGGAAAAATCGAAGAACACATTTTAATAATAGAAGGACTTCCAGATAACACAAATATAAAAACAGTTGAAGTAAATGGAAAAACGGCAACATATATAGAGGGTGAAAACAGATATGAAATAAGAAGCCGGAGATGAGCACTTTGAAATAAAAGTAACACTAGAAGATTTACTTGCAACAATGGAATTAGGAGATAATCCAGAAGCAGCTGGAGTAGACATAGTAGAAATAGATAAGCAGGGTACGCAAACAAAAGTAATAGTAAAAGTTACATCTCAAAGCAAGCTAGCTTCAGACACATACACAATACTAATACTAGAAAAGTCATCAAACAACAATTTAAGTTTGGTAAAAGTAAATGGAGAAATAGCAAGCCAAACAATAGACAATACATACAAAATAGGTGTAAAAAATGAAACAAAAGAGTTAGACATAGAGGCTACCGCAGAAGACATATATGCAATAACAAATATTAATGGAAATGCCAATAATACATATATTGCAAAAATAAAAGAAAATGTAGTAGAGGGAAAAACAATATATGAATACCAAATTAAAGTAGTCGCAGAAAATGGGGAAGAAGCGGAATACATACTCGAAGTAGAAATATTAGAGGCAAACTACAATATAATAAAGGTAGAAGCAGGAGAAAATGCAGAAAGCTTAGAAAATGCAACTTTAAAAGAGGATGGAAATTACTATTACAAAATAAATAATGTAGAAAAAGGAACAGTAAAGGTAACAATAGAAGCTCCAAAATCCAAAGTAAATGTAAATGGACAAATGAAGGACGAAGTAGTAGTGGAACTTGAAGAAAATATAACAAGAGTTCCAATAATCGTCATAGGAGAAGATGGAAGTAGCAAGCAGGTTTATTTAATAATAGAGAAAAAATCTAGTGATACAAGCATAAAAGACATAACTGGAGAAAAAGTAAAAAGAGTAGAAATAGAAGAAGACTTATGCATGGTATATGTAAATGAAGACATAGAAACAGTGGACTTAAAGATAACATTAAACAATGAATTTGCTTCAATAAAACTAACAGAAGACGCAGAATACACATTGAAGGAGATTGAGAGTACAGTAGATTTAAAAGATTACTATACAAATGGTGGAATAACATTTATAGCATATGTCAAGGCAGAAGATGGAGCTGAAAAAGAATATACAATAAGTATAGAAAAAGAAGCAAATGTAGATTTACTAAGTGTTGTAATAAATACAGAAAATGTAGAATACAACCAAGAAAAAGAAAAATATGAAAAAATAGTTCCAAATGGAAATAAGCCACAAATAGTAATTACAGCAACTGATAGCAAACAAATAGTACAATTATTAGACAAAGATGAAAATGTATTATCATCAGGAATAGGAATATTAAATATAACTCAAACACTAAGTACACAAGAGCTCACAAATGACTATACTATAAAAGTTATATCAAATCATGGAGAGGACTTCGGAGCAAAAGAATATGACTTAAGCATTATACAAAAATCAACAGAAACAGGAATAATATATGTCAAAGTAGACAAATTAGGTACGATGGTAAGTGACGATGGACTAACATATTCAGCTCAGGTTGCAGGTAAAAATACATATCCAGTAGAAATAAAATTGTCAGATGAAAAGGCAACAGTTAGAATAGAGGATATGGAAGGAAATATATTAGTAAATGAGCAAGAAGGAATATTAAAAGGACAATTAAACATACCAGAAGGAGAAACAAAAGACTTCAAAATATTTGTAACCTCTGAGAATGGCGAAATAAAAGAATATAACTTAAATATAGAGAGAATAAGCAGTGATACAGGAATAGAAGGCATAACAGTAACAGACTTAAATGAAGCTGAAACAGATACAATAATAAGAACAGTAACAAGCTATAACGAGCAAACAAAAACATATAGAATAATTGTAAATAAAGCCATAAACAATACAGACATAGTTGTCAAAACAAAGTCAAAAGAAGCACAAATTACAATAGATACAGACAAAACAGAAAAAGGAGAGGTAACTCTTAATAAGGCTCTTTCAGGAGCAGGAACAGTAAAAATACCAATAAAAATAGTAGCACCAGATGGAAAAACTGAAAATAGATACCTAGAAATTGTACAATTATCAGCAGAGGTACGGAATACTTAACTTAAAAGTAGATGATATAGATATACAATCAGACGAAGGAGGAAACTATGAAGCAACATTAACAGACGAAATAGATATAGCAAATATAAAGGTAGAATTAGTTTCAAGTACTTCAAAAGTGTCAATTGATGGAAAGGCTGAAAATATAGAAAGGACAGAAGCAGATGTAAATAAGTCTGGAAACAGAGCATTGTACATACCTGTAAAAGTAACAGCAGAAGATGGAACAGAACACATATATACATTAACTATAAATATAATAGAAACAGACACAGCAGTACAAAAAGTAGTAGTAAACAATGAAGAATGTATAATAGTAGATGGTAGATATCAAGCAATGATAGGTACATATGATATTACTGCAGAAGCTGAAATTACAGCAAATAGCCAATATGCAAAAGTATCATATGAAAATGCTAAAGGCGAAAAAGAAGAGAATTTACACATACTAAACCTACAAATAGACACAAGTGATTTAACTAAAACGGTAATAGTCAAGAGGTTTAAAGTGACAGCAGAAGACGGAAGAGAAAAAGAATATGAAATAATATTAGTACGTAGAACAGATGACTTAAACATAAAAAATGTATATGAAATAAAAGACGAAGGCGAAGAAATAGAAATATTACCAAATATAGGAAAAGAAGGATATGAAGATGGTACATACTATATGAGTACTTCAAAAGACGAAGTAGATATCAAAGTATTATTAAATAGTGAATTTTCGAAAGTTGCCTTTAATGGGGAAGAGGCATATAAAGAACTAATACAAAAAATAACACTAGATACTGCTAGCAGAATAACAGAAGTAATAATAAAAGTAACATCAGAAGAAGGAAACACATATGAAACAACCTTGTACATAGAAAAAATGTCAGGAGACTTCGAAATTGAATATGTAAAGGCAAATAACAAGGAAGCAGAAAAGCAAGGCATATTATATAATTATATTTCATACATAGAGGATATAGTAGATAATGTACATATAGAAATTAAAGCAAGAAGCAACGTTTCATATGTAGTATTAACAGATGAATATGGAAATCCAAAAGTAGACATAGATGGAAATGAGTTAAGAGCAATTGAATTTATAAATCAAGACATTGCCATAACACAAGATACAACAATGGTGTATTTCAAAATAATCGCAGAAAGCGGAGAAGCATCACCTGTATGCAAACTACAAATAGAAAAAATAAGCACAGATACAGGTTTAAAAGAGGTATATGTAGAAGGAAAATCAATTAAACCAAATTCAAAAGGAGAGTATTGGGCACAAATAGTTGACACTTTGGAGGAAACAACAGTAAAAGCAATAACAAATAGTGAACTTGCATCAATTAGAATAGGATTTAATAAAGAAGTAATACATATATCAGAAGAAATACTCACTGTAACAGATGGAAAAGAAATGACAATACCACTTATAGTAAAATCACAATCAGGAAACATAGAAGTTACATATTTGCATATTACAAAGGTATCAAGCTCAGTAAGACTACAAACAGTCACAGTAGATGGTAAAACCGCAGATTACTATAATGCAGAAAGCAAAACATATACATTTATTGTAGATAATTCAAAAGAAGACTTTGAATTATACGTAGAAGGTGAAAATGAATTAGTAACACTAACTTATGAAGGAACAGATAGAGGAAAAGCCTTCACAGAAATAGTCAGAGTAGAAATAGCAGCAGAAGGAAGAACCTTCTATGTAACAGCAAAAGCAGAATCAGGCAATACAGAAGAATACAGAATAGACATTGTACACAAATCAACCAATACAGACTTAGAATATGTAAAAGTAAATAACATCGAAAGAGAAAAAGATAAGCCAGATGGAAACACTTACACAGTAGTAATACCTATAAATAGCACATCAGCACAACTAGAAATACAAACATTATATGATTATGCAAATATACAAATAGCAAATGAAGAAGCAAGGAAACATACAGCAAGCTATACAGTAGATTGTAGTAACTTTAGAATAGATAAATTCGAAATTCCAGTAGTAGTAACAACAGCAGATGGAGAAATCTCAAGCACATATACAATAATATTAGTCAGAGGAGCCTATATAACAGGAAAAATCCTAACAGAAAATGCAAATGGGGAGCATATCTCAAAGGTGACAGTATATAGGCAAGACAAAATAGAGGATGAACTAACAGGAGAAATAAGCATCGAGGAAATAGAAGCAGGAAGTGTAGAAACAGCTTCAGACGGTACATTTAAAATAATAGCAGAGCACTCAGCAGAGCATCAAAACAGCACATATAAAGTTCTAGTAACAAAAATTGGATACTTAAACTACACAGTAACAGATATAAGCCTAGAAGAAATAGCTGAAATAAACATAGGAGAATACAATCTAATTGCAGGAGACATAATAAAAACAGGAGAAATAAACTTAGACGACTTAGTAAAACTAAACGAAAGCTTTACAATATCTGTAAATGGGGAAGCAGATAAAAACAAAGCATGCGACCTAAACGAAGACGGAAGAATAGACAGACTAGATAGACAAATCCTAAAGAAAAACTACGGCAAACACGCAGAAATTGTCAGTAGGGACGGGGCAAATTGACACAAATTATTGCTATTTTAGCAAAAAATGTGAAGCAAATTAAAAGGCTTCACATTTTTTGCAATTGATTTTTTTCTATTGTGTGATAAAATGTAATAAGGAAGTGATAAAAATGAAAATAATAATATTTTATGCAACATATGGAGGAGGACATTTAAGTGCTGCAAATCGGGATAAAAGAAGCACTTGAAAAACAATATCCAGAAGCAGAAATTCACGTAATAGATTGTATGAGATCTTTAAATAGACCAATAAATTACATAACAGTGAAGCTATATGAAGGCTTCGCAAAAAGAATGCCAAAGCTATGGGGATGGGTATATAAGAAATCTAGAAAAGGAATTATTGCGACATTTAGCAATAGTGTAAATAAAATGCTTGCAGGAAAATTGGGAAAATTAATAGAAAAAGTAAATCCAGATTTAATAATATCAGCACATCCCTTTTCAACTCAAATGTGTGGTATATTGAAAAAAAGGGATAAATTAAAATTAGAAGTTTCAACAATAATGACAGATTTTAAATATCATGAACAATGGTTAGAAAAACATGAATATTTGGAAAAATTTTTTGTGTCAAATGACAAAATGAGAAACGATTTAATTAAATATGGATTAGAAGAAAACAGAGTATTTGCAATGCGGAATGCCTATATCTCAAAGATTTTTAGAGAAATTTGATAGAGGTCAGATTTTAAAGGAGTTTGAATTGCAAGAAAATTTAAAAACAATTTTATTCTTTGCTGGCGGAAAAATGGGACTTGCGACTAAGAATATATTTGATTATATGGAGGCTCTAACAAAAAAAGCAGAGGAAGGAGACATTCAAGTAGTAGCAATATCTGGAAAAAATCCAAAAGTATATAAGAGATTTAGAAATATAGCACAAAATAATAAAAATGTAAAGGTTTTAGAATTTACAAATAAAGTGCCAGAACTAATGAGCATATCAGATTTATGTATAACAAAGCCAGGAGGAATAACAAGTTCAGAAAGTCTAGCAGCAAATGTGCCAATATTAGCAATAAATCCAATTCCAGGTCAAGAAGAAGAAAATGCAGAATATTTAGAAGAAATAGGAGTAGCAGTTTGGTTAAAACCAAATCAAAATATGAGAGAAGTATTAGAAAACACTTTGAAAGAAGAAAAATTACAGAAATTAAAAGAAAATACAAAAATACCAGCAAAACCAAATGCAGCAACTAATATTTGCAAAAACATATTAGGCTGATATACTATTCAAATATCCAAAAGTATAAAAATTAGCAGAGAAAAAATATTGCTAATTTTTATACTTTTTAGTTCTAAGAAAATGTTTAAATTTTCTGCATAATTTTTCCTAAAATGAGAAAAATATATCTGATAGGAGGAAGTATATGGAAAATATAAAAACAAAACTAACAGATTGGAAAAATCGCTTAAAAGATAGACATATGCTATCTTTAGCTGTTGTGATTTTACTACTTGTGGCAGCTCTTATTGTGCTTTCAATATACATTTATAATAAACAAAGGGAATATCGAATGGCATCAGAAAATACTTATAATATGTCATTTTATGAATTAGTAAATTGTGTAGAAGAGGTAGAAACATATCTTGCAAAGGCAAGTATAACATCAACAGCAGAGCATTCTGCTAAAACTTTAAATCACATATGGAATAAATCAAATTTAGCAGGAGTATATCTTGCACAAATTCCAATAAGGACAGAAGGACTGTCAAGTGCAGAGAAATTTTTTAATCAGGCTAGTGATTATAGTTATAGCTTATCAATGAAGGCTATAAAAGGTGAAGATATGTCTGATGAAGACTTAAAAAACATTGAGGATTTGCATAATTATGCGGTAGATTTAAAAAACACACTAAATCAATTAGAAGCGGAAATAAATGATGGCACACTTGCATGGGGAGAAGTGACAAAAGAAGGAGGCAAGGCTTTTGCTCAACAAGTTAGTCGGAGATGCAGCACGGAAGTTTTGGTAATATAGAAGGTACTTTTGATGAATACACAGGTTTAATATATGATGGTGCGTTTTCAGAACATATGGTATCACGTGAAAGAAAAGGATTAACAGGTGAAGATATAGACGAAAACAAAGCAAGAGAATTAGTAAAAGAGTTCACAGGAGCAAACGACGATAAAATTGAGTCAAAAGGGCTTGCAGAAAATGGAAATATACCAGTATATAATTTTGAAATAAAAATGGAGGAGGATAATACAAAAAGTATTGCTATATCTCAAAAAGGTGGACATATTGTATATATGAATTATTATAGAGAAATAAACGAAGAAAAAATAAAACCAGAAGAAGCAATTGAAATTGGAAAAAAATTCCTAGGAGAAAAAGGATACAAAAATATGAAAGAGACATACTATATGATGCAAAGTGGAAATATTGTTATAAACTATGCATATTTAGACGAAGATGTAACAGTATATTCTGATTTAATTAAACTTAAAATTTCCTTAGACAATGGAGAAATCCTAGGAATGGAATCAGCAGGATATTTGAATTGCCACCAAGAAAGGAAAATTCCTCAGAATATAATTACAAAAGAGAAGGCAAAAGAGAAATTAAATAAAAAAATAGAAATAAAGAGTGAAGGGTTAGCAATAATTCCAACAGAATTTGCAAGTGAAATTTTGTGCTGGGAATTTAAGGGAAAAGTAGGAGACAATGAATTTTTGGTATATATTAATGCAGAGAATCGGAGAAGAAGAAGATATCCTAATGATAGTAAATACACCAAATGGAACACTTACAACTTAAAAAGTTATAAAATATAAATTTGTGGGAATAATAAAGTAAGCCCAAATGAAAAGGAGGTATGTGTAATGGCAAGTAAAACAAATAATATGATGTCAGAGAAATTAAAAGAAGAAATTGCAAAAGAATTAGGAGTATATGATGAGGTAAAAAAAGAAGGCGGATGGAGTAATGTGTCTTCTAAAACTTGTGGCAAGATGGTACAAGTTGCTATTGAGATTGCTAATAGAAGTGTAGAGCATTAGTATTGGTTTATGGAGTTCTAGAACAGGAACCCGAAAGCGAAAATTCCAGTAAGAAATTGCTGGAATTTTTATGTATAAAAATATGAAAAAAACCAACAAGAAATGTTTTTAACTTAAATAAAAGCTATTGCCTTATTTTATAATAAAGTATATAATAATTTCATGTGAGAAATAGGAGGAATTAGAAATAATGGAATTGAAGGTACATGGGATTTATAGGCATTTTAAAGGAGATTACTATATAGTAGAAGGAATTGGAATACATAGTGAAACTAAGGAAAAATATGTGATATATAGAGGATTATATGGGGATACAGATAAGCTTTATCTAAGACCATATGATATGTTTTTGGAGAAGGTGGATAAAGAGAAGTATCCAAATGCTAAACAAGAGTATAGATTTGAACCTCAAGCTATTGAAAGTGTATCTAAGGACTTTAAGGGAGAATAGCTATGAAGAAGGAGTGTAAACTTTGTCCTCATGAGTGTAAAGTTGATAGAAGTAAAGCTTTTGGAAGCTGCAGAGCTAGTGATAGAATTATGATTGGAGGAAGTGGTCTCCATAAATTTGAGGAGCCCTGTATAAGTGGTGGAAATGGTTCTGGAGCGGTATTTTTTTCTAAATGTAATTTAAGCTGTGTTTTTTGTCAAAATTATGAGATAAGCAATTTAGGTAAACGGAAGGGAAGTAACAAAAGAGGAGTTGGCAGATATTTTCTTAAAACTTCAGTCTGAAGGTGCAGCAAATATCAATTTAGTTTCACCAACAATTTATATAGATAAGATAGTCTTATCTATAAATATAGCAAGAGAAAAGGGCTTTAGACTGCCAATAGTTTATAATGGTAATGGATATGAAAGTCTAGAGACATTAAAAAAATTAGACGGATTAATAGATATATATTTACCAGATTTAAAATATAGTGACAATGCATTAGCATTAAAATATTCAAAAGTACAGAATTATTTTGAAATAGCAACAATAGCAATAAAAGAAATGGAAAGACAAGTTGGAATTCCAAAATTTGATAAAAATGGCATAATGAAAAAAGGGGTAATAGTTAGACATTTAATTTTGCCAAATTACATAGAGAACACAAAAAATGTACTAAAATGGTTTGCTGACAATATGCGAAGGGAAACTTATATAAGCGTTATGACTCAATATTTTCCAACATATAAATCAAATAATTATCCAGATATAAATAGAAAGATTAATAAAAAGGAATATCAAGAAATAGAAGATTATATCTATGAAATCAATATACAAAACGGATATATGCAAGATTTAGAAGACGAAGTGGAGGAGAAATATGTTCCAAAGTGGGAGTGTTAATCAAAACTTAAGTAATACCAAACATTGGAAATTGACAGGGAAGGAAAAAAGTAGTATAATTATGTTAAGATATGAGCTCTAAAGTGAGCTTAGTCTGAATTTTGAGAAGAGGAGTTTAAGAGGACATGCCAGGAAGTGATGTCACGAGAATCATTGCGGTTTACAGACTGCTAGAGACATTGGGGGTGAATCGTTTTGAGGAAGGTGCTGTTTATGTAGCTTTTATGGTTAGCAGACTGAAGAAGGATCCTTACGAAACATTAGAAAGTCTGTATGCTAGTGCCGCAAGCCAGTACAACTCTGAACGGGAAGATGTGGAAAATAAAGTCGTGGCGGTCCAGGTTCAAATCTACAAGTACTTAGAAAGTGCTTCTGCTAGATTTCATCCTGAGCTTGGAGTGATTGTGACAGAATATTTTGAAGACAACCCGTTAAATATTAAGAACACGCAGAAGTTTCTGGAAGGAATTATGAGAGCTGTCGAGGTGTAAAGGAGACTCCTTTGGGGAAAAGGGCGTTTATCGCCCTCCCTTTTTTTTGTGCAAAACTAATTGACAAATTATGTTAACAGAGGTATAATATTAATAGGTTTAGTGCTAGATATAGTCACTAAATAAAACTGTATAAGGAGGCTGAAAACATGCCAAGAAGGCGGAGGGGGACAGATGGAAAGTGGCTTGCTAATATCAAGCAGGGCTATTATTACGCATGTAAAGGGCTTGGGCTGAGCGTCAATTTTCAATGTGACGTTAACATTACCGATGCTGTCATATATGCGGTTCATCAAAGCAGCAAAGACATCCAGGAGCTCTATAAGTATCTCGCAGGGAAGAACGTATGCACAAAGGAAGCCATTGAACAGGAGGTTATTAGACAGATTAAAAATGCATGCACAGAGATTTCCCAGAATTTTAATAAAGAGGAGGCGTTGCAGCTAATTGAACGCTATTTTGGCAATCAATATGAGGATATTACAAAACCCGAGGTTTTCATTTATGGGCTTGCACAATATCTGAGGAGGAGCATATAAAGCAGCCTTTGAGGGAATGGGCATTCTGCCTATTCCCCCTTTTAAAATAACAAAATTCTCTAAAATCTTAAAAAAGTTTTTTTGTAGAGCTTGACAACATTCGTATTAACATGGTATAATATCTACCTGTATTAAAATCGGTAAATTTATTAAATTCAAAGAAAAAGAGGAATTAAAATATGCCACTTTTGCTTAAGGTAAATCTATTTTGAAGCGATGGATAAACTAAAGCAAAATGTATATTTTAAGAAGGACTTTTTCTAAAAATTAATTTTATCTATACAAATGCTTCACAAATTAAAACATTATTTATTTAAGGAGTGAAAACAAATCCATGAAAGATGTAAAACATGAAAAATGCGTACGTAAAACCTTCGCAAAGATTGGTGACAGTATTGAAATGCCAAATTTCATTAAAGTACAAAAAGATTCTTACGAGTGGTTTCTAAAAGAAGGGTTAGGAGAAGTTTTAAGAGATGTATCTCCAATAGTAGATTATTCAGGAAATCTTGTACTTGAATTTTTTGATTATTACATGGAGGACAAAACAAAATATTCATTAGAAGAGACAAAGGAAAGAGATGCTACATACTCTTCAAGATTACATGTAAAAGTTAGATTAATAAACAGAGAGACAGGAGAAATAAAAGAGCAGGAAATCTATTTAGGTGATTTCCCTATAATGACAGATAGCGGAACATTTGTAATAAATGGGGCAGAGAGAGTTATTGTAAGCCAATTAGTACGTTCTCCAGGCTGCTACTATACAGAAGATTTTGACAAAACAGGTAAGAAGGTGTACACATCAACAGTAATGCCAATAAGAGGTGCATGGATAGAATATGAGACAGATTCAAATGACATATTCTACGCAAGAGTTGATAGAACAAGAAGGATACCAGTAACAACACTACTTAGAGCAGTAGGATTACTTACAGATGAGCAAATGATAGAAATGTTTGGAGAAGATGAAAAATTAATGGCAACCTTGCAAAAAGACACCATCAAATCTCAAGATGAAGCATTAATAGAAATATACAAAAAATTAAGACCAGGGGAATTGCCATCAGTAGATGCAGCAAGAAATCTATTTAATGGTTTATTCTTCGATGAGAGAAGATACGACTTAGCAAAGGTTGGAAGATATAAATTCAACAAAAAACTAGGTTTAGCTTCAAGGATTCAAAATCAAGTGGCATTTGACGATATAATAGACCAAGAAACAGGAGAAGTCTTAGCACCAAAAGATACAGTTATAACTAGAGAAGTAGCACGTCAAATCCAAGATAGTGGAATAAACATCGTA
>JAAWCC010000115.1 GCA_022792975.1 Clostridia bacterium
GTGAAGGAGAATACATATATAGATTAGTAGAACAAGAAACAGGTGTAACAGGAAAGACAAGAAAGAGAGTATGGATTGATTCTCAGACTGAAGAAGAAATAAAAAGAGGAATTCAAGAGGCAAAAGACCTCTCAGAATACGATAGTTTATCAGCTTCTGCATATTTAAGGGCAAAGGAGGACTATCTAATTCGGAATAAACTTTTCAAGACTCCTTTCAATAATATATGGAAGAAGAGTTGCAAAACAAATAAATGAGGAAAAAATTTCTATATCAGTTGGAAGAGTTATGACATGTGTGCTTGGCATGGTTGTTTCAAGAGAAAGAGAAATCAGAAATTTTGTAAAAACCCAATATTATAAAGTGATAGGAGAATTTGGCGAGGATAAAACGTTTAAAGCAGAATGGAAGGTAACTGAAAAATCAAAGCTGTTTGGAAATCCTAAATTATATAACGATAATGGCTTCAAAAAGGAGGAAGATGCAAAAGAATTTATTTTAAGCTTAGGGGGAAAAACAGCCAAAATATTAGAAGCGAAAAAATCGAAGACGAAGGAAAATCCACCATTGCTCTTTAACCTAGCTGAAATACAAAACGAATGTACAAAAAGATTTAAAATAAAGCCAGACGAAACATTAGCTATTATACAAGAGCTATATGAAAAAAAACTTGTAACATACCCAAGAACAGATGCTAGGGTACTTTCAAGTGCAGTTGCCAAAGTAATAAATAAAAATTTAAATGGACTTGCAAAAGGCTTTAAAGATGAAGAAATAAGTGGTTATATTAAAAAAATGGCAGACGAAAAATATAAAACAGACTTAACCAAAACAAAATATGTAGATGACAGCAAAATTACAGATCACTATGCAATAATTCCAACAGGAGAAGGATTTGGAAATTATGACAAGCTACAAGAGCTGCAAAAGAATGTATATAAATTAATAGTAAAAAGGTTTTTAGCAATATTTTATCCACCAGCAGAATTTAGTAAAATTTCAGTAATTGTACGGAATAGAAAATGAAGAATTTTCTACAAGTCGGAAAAGTATGCATAAAACAAGGATATTTAGAAATTGCAAAACCAAATCAAACAAACAAAAAGCAGGCCGAAAAAGAGGAAAGTCAAGATGAGAGTGGAAACTTAGAAATACTCACACTATTAAAAAAAGGGCAAGAGGTAAAGATACAGAATTTCGAAACAAAAGCATCAGAAACATCTCCACCATCAAGATATAATTCAGGAAACATGGTTTTAGCAATGGAAAATGCAGGAAAACTTATAGAGGATGAGGAGCTAAGAGAGCAAATAAAAGGTGCAGGTATAGGTACAAGTGCAACAAGAGGGGAAATAATTAAAAAACTAGAAAAAATAAGCTATATAGCTATAAACACAAAAACACAAATAATAACGCCAACAGAAAAAGGTGAGTTAATATATGACGTAGTAAGAAACTCAATGCCAGACATGTTAAACCCAAAATTGACAGCAAGCTGGGAGAAGGGCTTGGAAATGGTTGCTAAAAAAGAGATTCAAGCTGATGAATTTATGCAAAAACTAGAAAGCTATGTAAAGTCTAAAATAAACAAGTTAGTAATACCAAGGTAGACCAAAAATTTCACAAAAATACTTGACAGTTTACAATAATACGTATAAAATATTATAGTAAGTGAAAATATATTCTAAAACAATTAGTTATATATATTACGAACATTGAAAATTAAATAGGAAAGAGGTAGATTTTATGGATAACATCGTGATAATCATTGCCACTATCCTAATCTCAGGAGTAGTATTTATTCCAATCGGAATTATAATTAGAAAAAAAATTGCCGAATCAAAGATAGCAGGAGCAGAAAATGAAGCAAAAAGGTTGCTAGAACTTGCAAGCAAAGAAGCTGAGAATATAAAAAAAGAAGAAGTATTCAAGGCAAAAGAAGAGATTATGCAAGAGAGAAATGAATTAGAAAAAGAGATTAGAGAAAGACGCAGTGAGATACAGTCACAAGAAAGAAGATTGATACAGAAAGAGGAAAATTTAGAGAAAAGAGCAAATAATTTTGAACATAAAGAAAAAGAAATTGAAAGAAAAGAACAAGAGGTAGAAAATAAAAAGAAAGAAATACAAGAAGCATTAGATAAAGAATTACAAGAACTTCAAAGAATTTCTGCACTTTCTACTGAGGATGCTAAGAATTTGCTTTTAAGTGAAGTAGAAAAGCAAATAACTACTGAAAAAGCAAACATAATAAAAGAATTAGAAGCAAGAGCAAAAGAAGAGGCTACAAAAAATGCAAGAGAAATATTGACATATAGCATACAAAAATGTGCTGCTGACCATACATCAGAGACAACAGTATCAATAGTTGCACTTCCAAGCGACGAAATGAAGGGAAGAATTATAGGAAGAGAAGGAAGGAATATAAAAGCACTAGAGACTCTAACAGGAATAGACTTAATAATAGATGATACACCTGAAGCTGTTGTATTATCAGGCTTTGATCCACTTAGAAGGGAGGTTGCAAAAATAGCTTTAGAAAAGCTTATTGAGGATGGAAGAATCCACCCAGCAAAAATCGAGGAAATGGTAGAAAAAGCAAAGGAAGAGGTTGCAGAGACCATCAAATCAGAAGGAGAGAGAGCAACACTTGAAACAGGGGTTATCGGTTTAAATCCAGAACTAATAAAATTAATAGGAAAACTAAAATATAGGACAAGTTATGGTCAAAATGTATTAAATCATTCAATCGAGGTATCAAATTTGGCAAGAATTATGGCAGAGGAACTTGGATTAGATAGCAAAAGAGCCGCAAGAGCAGGACTTTTACATGATATAGGAAAAGCTTTAGATCATGATATGGAAGGAACACATGTTGAAATAGGAGTAGAAATACTTAAAAAATTCAAAGAAAATCCTTTAGTTATAAATGCAGTAGAGGCACATCATGAAGATGTTGAACCTCAAAGCTTAGAGGCAGTTTTGATACAAGCTGCTGATAGTATATCTGCATCTCGTCCAGGTGCAAGACGTGAAACATTAGAAGCATACATAAAGAGACTAGAGAAGTTAGAAGAAATTGCTGATTCCTTCGATGGAGTTGACAAATCATTTGCAATACAGGCTGGTCGTGAAGTTAGAATAATTGTAAAGCCAGAAAAAGTAACAGAGGCAGAAATGACAATAATGGCACGCAATATTGCAAAAAGAGTAGAAAATGAAATGGAATATCCAGGACAGATAAAAGTAAATTTGATTAGAGAATCAAGAGCAATAGAGTATGCCAAATAAAAATAGAGCCAATGGAGAAGGCATCAAAGCCTATTCCATTGGCTCTAAAATTTTAAGAAAAGGGGTATAAAATGATAGAAAACGAATGCAAAATAATAGCTGATTTATTACCAAATTATATAGAAAATGTAACAAGCAAAGAGACAGATAAATTTATAGAAGAGCATTTGAAAACTTGTAAAAAGTGCAAAGAAAAAGTAGAAAATTTAAGAGAGCTTGAAGTAAATCAAGAAAAAGCAGAAAAAGAGGAGAAGAAGCAGCAAAAAAAACTGAAAAGGAGAAATAAAATAAAGCTAATCCTAAAGTTTATTGCAATTATTATTGTAATAGGATTGGTCTGTGCATGGGGATATAAGTTATATAAGCATATAAAGGGTAAAAATAATCATGAATTAATAGAAAAAGTATACAATAAATACCAAGAAGTAAAAGCAGTAGGGAATTATAGAGTTAGTGTAGAAAATAAAAATTTAGGAGGAACAGATTATACAAATGACAGAGATTCAAGATTTATTTGTGTAAATGGAAAAACGAAGGAGGAGCTTACAAGTAATACAGGAATAGAAGTAAAGTATTCAGCAATAATAAATAATTGTAAAATAACATTAAATATCGAAAATGACAGTAAATATGATGAATTATTTATTACATCTAATTTTGACGAACATAATTTAGATATAAGTAGTTATAATAAAGCAGACACACAATTAGCAATACTAGAATTTTATAAAGACCTTGATGCAAAAAAGCTGTCAGGATTTGATGTTAAAAACAAAAAATATCAGGGTAAACAATATTATGTTATAATTGAACAAGTAGGAGCAAAAGAAGATGAAATATACACTCATTCTGAAATATGGGTAGAAAAAGAAACTATGCTAGTTGAGAGAATGCTTAATGAGAATGTATATTCAGATGGTTATGAAAGTAAATATGAATACAGATTTAATTGGAGTATAGGCACAGTATCAGAGGAAGAAATAAACTTGACACAGGAGGAAAAGGAAAAAGTAAGTGAATATATTGAGGAATCATTAAAAGCAGCAGTGCCAGTAGGAGACCAAGAAAAAGACCAATATATACCAAGAATTAGAGAAAAACTGAATAAAGCAAAAATCCTACTTGAAAATTTATAAAGTATAGAGGAAAGTAAATTATTGTACCTTCTTTACTTGCTAAAAATAAAAAAATATAGTATCATATAGCAAGAGGTGAAGATAAAATGAAAGTTTTAGCAGTAGGAGATTTAGTTGGTGAAGCTGGTCTTAAGAAATTATCAGAGGAGATAAAAAAAGTAAAAGAGGAAAATGAAATAGATTTCACAATAGTAAATGGAGAAAATGTTGCAGAAGGAATGGGCATTACAAAAAAACAGTTTGACGAAATAATAAAACTCGGAGTAGATGTTGTTACAATGGGAAATCATACTTGGGGAAAGAGGGACATATTTGCCTTCATAGATAATCATCAAATAATAAGACCAGCAAATTACCCAAATGGAGTAGTAGGAAAAGGATATAATATTTATAAATGCAAGGATAAACAAATAGCAGTAATAAATTTAATTCGGAAGAACAGACATGAATGTGCTTACAGAGAATCCCTTCGTAATAGCAAAAAAAATTATAAAATCGGTAAAAGAAAAGGGTTCAGATATAATAATTATAGACTTCCATGCAGAGGCAACAGCAGAAAAAATAGCAATGGGATATTATTTAGATGGGGAAATAACAGTACTTTATGGAACGCATACTCATGTGCAAACTGCAGATGAAAAAATATTTGAAAAAGGCACTGGATATATTACTGATATAGGAATGACAGGACCTAAAAAATCTGTAATAGGAATGGATATTGATGCTTCTTTAAAGAGATTTGTGACAACACTTCCAGAGAGATATAGAGTTGCAAGCCGGAGAATGTATCTTAAATGGATGTATATTTGAGATAGATGAAATCACTTGTAAAACAAAAAGTATTAAAAGAATTAGTATGTAAAAACAAGTCGAAAAAAAGAATTTTATGCGATGGAAACTTCCAGAATTTTCCAAAAACTACTAGACAATATTTGCAAAATGTAATATAAATATAGTTGTTCAAATGAAACAAAAAAATAAATTAGTAGGAGGCAGAAACAATGGAAGTTTTAAAAATCTCATCAAAATCAAATCCAAATTCAGTAGCAGGAGCAATTGCTGGTTTGGTAAAGGAAAGTAACAAAGCAGAAATGCAAGCAATTGGAGCAGGGGCATTAAATCAAGCAATTAAGGCAGTGGCAATAGCAAGAGGATTTGTAGCACCATCAGGAGTAGATTTGGTATGTGTACCAGCTTTTGCAGAAGTAGAGGTAGAAGGTGAAGACAGAACAGGAATTAAAATCCTTGTAGAATCAAGGGCTTAGACTTGATAAAATTGGAAAAATATGCTATAATAGCTATAACTTTACATAAATGGTAAAGTGAGTAGAAAATCTGAAAGGGGTCTAGACATGATAGTGGGAATCGTAGGACTACGGCACATGTGTCGTGAGGGACATGTGGAGCTCATATTAGAAGGGGGCGAAAACAATCCCATCAAATTGAGCTCCCAAGAGTTTGAACGGCTTACATGGGCTTGCCGTTTGGAGGCGCATGAGGAGCTTATTGGCTGCAAACTTTATATCTCCGATGACAAAGTTTATCTCCTTCAAGAATTAGAAGGAGATATCGAAACGATAGGAGACTGTAAAAAAGAAACCGTTGGGGAAGTGCTAAGCCTGAGCAGCGAAAACTCCCAATGCGTTTGGTGCATTGGAACCTCCGAGGAAGGAGGTCCAAGGGTTAAGGTGAGAACAAACCATGAGAATATGGGCAATGCCCAGAGAGAAATGGGCTGTATCTTTCCTTGGTCTGTCAATGGAGTGCCTGCAATTTACACGAAAGGTCATGCGTACCTGATGCAAGTCATCAATCGCAAATAAGATTTGATCCCAATGCAGGAGGCAGTGTGTAGTGCACACTGCCTCCGCTTTTTTTATTAAAATGGACAAAAATATGTTCAATAAAATAATGAATTGACTTGAACTTTTTACAATTATATGATATAACTAACTAAAATTAAATAAGGAGGAGCAATATGGAATTAAAAGGAACAAAAACAGAGAAAAATTTATGGGAGGCATTTGCAGGAGAATCACA
>JAAWCC010000116.1 GCA_022792975.1 Clostridia bacterium
CGATTTCGTCACTAGAATTTATTGTCTCAATTTGTATCTTATTTTCCTTCAATTTTTCTATATTCTTATTGTACTTCTCTTCTCTTGCCTTTTTTTCTAGTTCATGTAATTTTCTGTCCTCTAGCAATATTTTTGGAATATATTTACTTGTATCCATGTCGTAGGCTTTTTCTCCTGTCATATATGCATCATTTATATTTATAAATAACATATCATGATAAGCTACTAATCTTTTTAATATACCTTCTTCTATTTGCTCTAATCCGTCTAAATCAGTGATTACAAATATAACCATTTTTCTGTTTATATTATTTATTATATATGATAAAGATTTTGCTAGATTAGAAGTATTTGTGCCTTCCACATTGCTTTCGTAATGTGTTAAAATTTTCTCAACATTTTCAAAGCCCAATTTTAAAGGGAAATATTGAAGCTCATTATCTTTATTGTATATACTTCCCACATAGTCTCCGTTTTTACTTGCAATGTAAGCAATGGTTCCGACTAGTCATAAGAGCAATTTCTTTTTTGCTTTCTAGACTTTCTGTGTCAGCTAGCATTTTTCTGCCTGTGTCTAGGATAATTAGTATATTATGCTTTTTTTCTGCTTTATATTGTTTTACCAAAGTGCTTAAACTCCTAGCAGAAGCTTTCCAATCTATATCCTTTATATTATCTCCTATTACATATTCTCTTAAGTCCTCAAAATTCAAGCTTGTACCTTTAAAAATTGAGCGATAACTTCCATCTAGTAGATTATTTATTTTTTTACTTGCATGTATTAGCACTTTTGCTTTTATTTTTGTAACATATTTCATTTTCATGGTACTTGTACCTCTTGAGTTATTGCATCAATTATTGTTTCGACGGAAATTTCGTCTGCAATTGCTGAATAATTTAGCTCTATTCTATGTCTTAAAACCTCATATTTAATAGCCTTTACATCATCTGGTGTAACATAACTCCTACCATTGATTAAGGCCATTGCTTTTGCCCCTTCCATAAAGGCAATTGCTCCTCTAGTACTAGCCCCAAGTGAAATATATTTTGCTAAATCCTTTGAGATTACCTTATCTGCTTCTCTTGTAGCCTGAATTATTGAAACTATATACTTTTTTACTTCTTCATCAATATAAACCTTTTTATACTCTTCTTGTAAGAATTTTATGTCGTTAAGATTAAGAGCAGGTAAATTATTTTCAAATACTTCATTTTCAATTCTATTCAAAATTTCGAGCTCTTCTTCTTTGCTAGGATAGTTTAATACCTCTTTTAATAAAAATCTATCTAATTGGGCTTCTGCAAGTAAATAAGTCCCCTCTTGTTCTATTGGATTTTGGGTTGCAATTACCATAAATACTTCTGGTAATTTGTATATTTCTTTTCCGATTGTTGTTTGCCTTTCTTGCATTGCTTCTAGCATTGCACTTTGTGTTTTTGCACTTGATCTATTAATTTCGTCTAGTAGTACAAAGTTTGCATATACAGGACCTAACTTTGTTTCAAAGTTATTATTAATTTGATTAAAAATTTGCGTTCCAATTATATCACTTGGAAGTAAATCTGGTGTACATTGTATTCTCGAAAATCTACCTGACACTGCTTCTGTTATAACCTTTGCCGCAGTAGTTTTTGCAAGACCTGGCACTGATTCTAAAAGTATGTGTCCGATTTGTAATTAAAGTTATAAGCAGAGACCTTCCTAGTGATTTTTGTCCTACTATTCTTTCTGAATAATAATTCCAAAGTGTCATTATTATTTGATTACATTTTGCAAGCTCTTCCTGAGATAAGTTGTTTTCTTTTTTTATATTTTCTTCCATACTTTTTTCCCTTCAATAAGTAATATAATAAAATTATATTATATCTGATATTTTTAGTCAACTTATATAAAAAAGAAAGCGATTTTTCGCTTTCTTTTTATTGTTTATTAAATTCTACCACCAAGTTTTTTTATATTCTTATTTCTTACTTTTATATAGAAGAATAGTATAATTGTTATAATTACTGTAACTGCTAGAACTGCAAATAAGATATATATTATAAATTGCATTCCGCCATTTTGTTCTTTCTTTGTTAGGTTTAATTGCCCACTAACATTTTCGAAATCATTATCAGGGCTAATTGTTGGTGATATCGTAGGTGTTGGCTCTACATTACCTGATGGAGTTACTTCTGGTGCTTGTGTTGGATTTTCTACTACACCACTTTGATTTCCATTATTTCCACCATTTGTGCTTGTCCCATTGTTATTTCCTTGATTATTACCTCCTTGGTTGCTATTTCCTCCTTGATTATTACTGTTATTTTGATTATTATCTTGTGTCGGTGTCGGATTTATAACTGGTGGATTAGTTGGTGTAGATGTAGGATTTGGGGTTGGCATTGGTGTAGGGGTAGATGTTACTGGTGGTGTGGGTGTTGCTTTTGGATTTACTGTAATGCTTGAGCTTGCATCTTTTGGTCTTACTTCTTCCTCCAAATTTGTGGCTTCAATGCTTCTTACTGTAACTGTTGTTTTTCCCACTCTCTCTGCTTTAAATCTCAAAGTTATTATTGTTCCACCACCTGTTAAAAATGAACCTCTATCTATTCCAAATTTTCCGATTTGCTTCATTGTATGAAAGTGCACAGTCATTTCCTCCTGATGCGCTAATCAATTTTAATGCACCCTTATCATATTCTATAAATCCGCCCGATTGCAAACAATCCATTTGCTCCACTTATATTATTTACATTTATATTTATTGTAAATTCTTGTCCTTCTGTGACAGTTGTTGATGTTAATACCACATTACAACTAAATGCTGCATATACTTTATTTGATAAAGATATACATATAGTAAATATTATTAAGGCAAATATTAGCATGACCTTTTTTATTTTTATCATTTTTTCGCCTCCTTTTTGCTTTTAGCTTCATTTTAGTTGTCTTTATTGTGCCAGATATAACTGTCTAAGGAGTCCAAGGTCTGTAATTGTTCCAGCTCCGCCCTTTCCATCAATATCTGCTGCTCTTAATGCATTTCCTGTCAATGTTTTACCTTCCATTACTATATAATGTGCTCTCATTTGTGCCAAATCTGTTATTGAAATCAGTCCATCTCCATTAATATCTCCAATAACTATTGCTGCATATTCTACTTCTCCCGCTTTTATTATTGTTCCTGTTCCAACAACACTTGCGCCTGAAAGTTCTACATCATTTTTTATGAATTTTAGGTTTTGTCCATTAGTTATATTAGATTTTACTGTGTCTACTGTTGTATTTGCAGGTATTCTTGATATATATCCTGTTTCGATTTTATATATATCTGATGTAATTGTAGTTGGCTTTTCATTTATTGTTACTGTTACTTCTACATCATTTGAGCCTATTATCGTACCTGCCATTTGACCATTTACTAATATTGCGTTAGTTGCCTCTATATTTTTTACTTTTACACTCACATTAGGGTCAATTGTATTTTCATTTACTTTAAATTTTATTTTCAATACTTCGCTAGTTTGATTATCTGCTAAGTTAAGGTGGCTTCTGCGTTCTACTAAAAATTTATTGTTTTCTCTATTAAATGAATTATCTTCCATAATCCATCCGTTTTCTGTTATTGCTTTTATTTCTATTGGTGTTAGTATATTTTCTGGATAGTCTAAAATTCCACTTAGTGCATATAAGCCATTTTCAATATTTGTAAAGTTATTAATTTTTAGCATAACTTCAAATTCACTTCCTGGATATATGTCACCTGCTGTAAGGTTCTCGATTTGTGTATCAAAGCTTGCAATCTTTACCTCACAACCCTCACTTATTGCTGTGCTAGTTATTCCATCACCAATTGATTTAGCAACTAAATAATATTTACCTGCATCCTCCTTTTCTGCATTGGCAATTGACAAAGTTTTATTTGCTTGTCCTTGAACTGCTATTGCTTTTATTCCTTCTGCAAGCTCTGTACCATTTTCATTTTCTTTATACCATTGGTAAGTATTATCTGTTGCAACTGATGTTACATCTGCTTCTATTGTAAGATTAGAGTTAAATCCTGCTGTTTTTTCAGTTTCTTTTAGAGTTATTGTTGCTGGATCTGGTTTTTGAATTATGGCTTTTCCTGTATTAGTAGCAACTGATTTTTCTACATATGTTGCATATACTATGTTATTTGTGTTTGAAACCTCTGCATAGTCTACACTTACTGTTGCACTTTCTTTATTTGTTAATTCTACTTCTCTTCCGCAAACCGTTAATGTTTCAATCTCATATCCTTCATCTGGTGTTACTGTAAGCTGTTTGCTTTCATTTTCTTTAAGTCTAAGTATATTTCCTTCTGAGTCAAGTGTTGCATCTTTTCCATCTTTATCTTGGAAAGCTTCTGCTGTAATTCTTCCACCTTCTTCTTGCTCAACAAGTACTGATTTTATTTTGTCTTCTTCCTCACCTTCAACTACTGCTATTTCAAATGGGCTATAAGCATCACATGTTATTATTAGTCCATATTGTGTCACAACACAATCTATCTCCTCTACACCTGTAACTTCTCCATTCTCATCTCTCATAAAATGGTATGCTTTAAATGTTACACCTTCACTTTCAGGTCCATATCCAGCTGGGAAGCCAACCTTCATAGTTACTTTGTGTCCTGTTTTTATTGCATTAGATTTACATACTGATAATGATATATTATAAGTTTCGCTTGTTACTACTTTATCATCTTTATATTTCTCTTCTCTTACTTCTGTCATTTTTTCTTCTTGAGCTGATGTTGTTTTTGTTGTTACAAGTGTAATTCTATTGTTTAATATATCACTAACTTTTGTACCATTTGACATTGTCCAATCTTCCATTGATAAGTCTTGATTTGCAACGAGTGTTGGTTTTGCATATATTTCCCAAGCGCCTTTTCTTTCTTGCTTTCCTGGACATTCTATTTCATTAGCAACACCAATTAAAGCTTCTCTTGGTGCTTTTTTACTGTGTACACCAACTAATCCTTTTATATATATATGATAATTAATGTTATCATCTGCAAACATCTCACTAAATGTAATATCAAATTCTACTGTGCTTTCTCCATTAAATTTCATATTTTCAATTTTAGAATATTCTGCACCTGTTGTTCCTGCACCTGTTGGTGTAGTACATTTTATTTCATATGTAGGTTTTGTAACTCCAGCTTCATATTCTAGATTTTCATCCCACTCAACTTTTACATGATATGATTTGTTACGTCTTATAAGTGTTTGTGTCGCAGTTGGTGTTTGTCTTAATACATATGGTTCTGCTAAATATCCATTATTTTTATTATATAGTTTTTCTGTTCTTGCAATAAAAGCTGATTCTTCTCCTCTATATCTTAAATTTTCTGGATGATCTTGAATTTCTCCTGGTTCTTTGTCTGTAACAGCAAATTCAAGATATTTTGCACTATTTTCATATATAGTAAAATAATCATCTTGGTCATTTATCATATATACATCATGAAGTACATATGCCCAGTCCGAGCATAATTGTGGTCCATTATGTGTATTATAATCATGATATCTTAAAAGAATGTATAATCCTTGCTCTTTTAATTTAGCAAGTCCTAATCCTTTATAACTAATTGTAAACAGTGATGATTTTACACCACCTGATTCAGCAGCATCAGGCTCATATGTTACTTTAAACCCGTCTCCTGCCTCAACTGATGTTGTCCCTAGATTTTCATCTTCTAATTCTGGATATGCAAATTCATAGTCTCCTGCTGCTTCTACTACTGGATTTACCCTATGTCTTTGGTTCATAGTTATTCCGCCTGCGAGTAAATATTTTGTATTTTCAAATCCATCCTCTCCATAGCTTGCACCCTCTTCTAGATATTTTACATAATTTTGGGTATCTAGCATTGGTGAAACTAATACACTTGGGTCATCTTGTGTACAATCAACTGCATACCATTTTCCTGATGACTGTCTTGCCATATTATCTTCTATTTTTACATAGTTCCACATGTGTTCTACTGCTGTTTGTCCTGAATATTGATGCATTCCTTGTACCAAAATGCAAGTAATTCCAAGCCTATCTAATATTGTTTTAAATGCTCTTGCATATCCTTCACATACACTTTGTCTTTTTACAAGTGCACCATATGGAGTTCCTAAAAATCCTTCATTTCCTCCATAACATATATTTTCATCAGTAGCTGCATATACTGGATTTCCATTATTATCTGTCATTGGATTTCCAGCCTCATCTACTTTTTGTACTTGATATCTTTCAATTCTGTATGATACATTGTTGATTATCTCATTGTGTACATATTTAATTTGTGCTATTTGCTTTGTTTCTCCTTCTGGTACTGATACTGCATTTGCATCATCTAAAATTTCATTTACTCTCTCTTCAAACTCTTCAATTGCAAGTTCTACATCTGTTTTTCCTGTTTCCTCTTTAACCTCTCCTGTAAGCCCGTCTACTAAATAATTTGCGTGTCTTCCTGCCCCAATATATGCTCCATTAGCTGTTACTCTAAGAGTAAGTTTTGAGAAATTTACATAGAAAATTTCTGGGTGATCTGCATAGAATGCATATCTTGCGGCATTCATTGAATTTGTTAATGTTCTATCGCCTTTTGCATATGCACTAAGTTGTTCTTGTGTAATTTTGTTATTATCTTTAAGTTCATATGTTGCCGTACCTGTTTTTAATTTTCCTTCTTTATACATTTCATCTAATGCACTATAAATTGATTTTGCAACATCATTAAGTTGTGCATAATGAAAGTTCTCTCCTATTTCTTCTCTTGCAATTACAAAGTTATTAAATGGAATAATGCTAATTTGTAGCAATAACATTACTATAATTAGCATTATAGACATTATTTTCCTTGATTTCATAAGTTCCCCTCACTTTCATTGTTTTTAGTATAGTTATACATGTTTATTATAGCATATTTATCCTCCTAAAATCAAGATTTTATAACAATATTTTACAAATTATTTTTCCTAATTTATACCTATTAAAAGTCTATATTTATACATCTATAAGTATAATAGTTGTATTCTAATAATCTTTTTCCAAAAGTATCAAATGAATGAGCTGCAACTAATGTATTTTCTTCTGTTTTAGAATTTTGTATTACCACAAGACTATGTGAAAATTTATTTCCATCCAGATTTAATTGAATAATATCTCCTATTTCTAATTTATCAATTGTGGTTATTTCTCCATGTGGTCCAATTCCCTTATTAGATATCAAAAATTTATATAGAAATTCAACTCCTGTCCAAGATGGAGATTTATTATTGCCATTAATATAATACCAGCCATTTTCTTTAGTATAGTTCATTTGATTAAATCCTGCAAAAATACATTGAGATATAAAATTAGTGCAATCTCCTCCTATTAAATCATAATTATAATAATCTGGATTTCTAGAATATGCCCATTTCTTTGCATATTCATATACTTTTTTTCTATTATATTTTTCTTTGCTCATATTATTAATTCTTTCCTCCTCTATTGTTCTTTTAACATTTTATTCTTAAATTTCATATTATGTTAACATAAAATTTATTAAGGAGGTACTATGTTTTTTTATAATGCAAAAGCTAATATAAAGGGTGGAAAAAAATATCCTAATATTAATGGAGCTGTAACTTTTAAAGAAGTAAAGGATGGTATTTTGGTTACTGCTAAAATTAATGGATTGCCACAATCAAAAAATAATTGTAAAGGGAGATTTTTTGGCTTCCATATACATCAAGGTACTTCTTGCACTGGGACTTCAAATGATGAATTTGCAAATGCAAAGTCTCATTTGAATCCCACTGATTGTGCCCATCCTTTTCATCTTGGCGATTTACCGCCTTTAATTGAAAACAATGGTTATGCCTATATGAATGTATTAATAAACAAATTTAAAATAAAAGATATTGTTGGAAAAGTAATTATTATTCATGACTCTCCTGACGACTTTACTACTCAGCCAAGTGGAAATTCTGGTATGAAAATTGCGTGTGGTAAAATTGAGGAATAGTTACTCTGATTTATCTACCTTCTCCACCTCCATATATGGTAGAACTTCACTTAAAATATTTCCTGCTGTTGGTGCTGCTACTGCACCTCCTTGGTGCCCCCCTTCTCCTGTTGGGTTATATAATACTACAAGTATTACAAGTTTTGGATTTTCTGTTGGTGCGAGCCCCATAAATGACGTTATATATTTATTAGTATTTACTCCGGTCTTCTGATGTTCCTGTTTTTCCTCCTACTGTATACCCCTCCACTTTTGCGCCTTTTCCTGTACCTTCTGATACAACAGATTCCATCATATCTCTTATTTTCATTGCATTTTCTTCTGTTATTGTTTGAGATTTTATATTTGGCTCTATTTCTCTTCTTTCTCCCGTCTCAGAATCAATTACTGCTGTAACTAACCTTGGAGTAACAAGATTTCCTCCATTGGCAATACTTGCAACTGCTGATACTAATTGTATTGGTGTTATTTCAAATCTTTGACCAAATGATATTGTTGCAAGTTCAACGGGTCCAACTTTTTCCTCTTTAAAAAATATGCTATTTGCTTC
>JAAWCC010000008.1 GCA_022792975.1 Clostridia bacterium
ATGTATATTTTCATACAGATGCAGTTCAAGCAATTGGAAACTTGAGAATAGATGTGGAGGTGCAGGGGATAGATGCTTTAAGCCTTTCTGCACACAAATTTTATGGGCCTAAGGGAGTACGGTGCATTATATGTGAGGCAGGGAGTCAATTTTGATAAGATACAGGATGGTGGACATCAAGAAAAGAATAAAAGAGGGGGAACTGAGAATGTTGCCGAAATTGTAGGACTGCGGAGTGGCAATAGAGCTTGCATATAAGAATATAGAAGCATATAACAAAAAATTATTGGATTTAAGAGAATATTATATTTCAAGTGTTGAAAATAAAATAGGTGATATAAGAGTAAATGGTGATAGAACGGATAGACTTCCTCGGTAATGCGAATATTTCTTTTAAAGGAGTAGATGGGGAGGCACTTTTATTAAAATTAGATGCTAATCGGAATTTGTACCTCGGCTGGATCTGCTTGTAATTCAGGTGAGAGTGAGCCTTCTCATGTGCTTGCCTCTATTCGGAGTACCTAAAGAATATATTGGTGGGACTTTGAGGGTTACATTTGGAGAATGTAATACCAAGGAGGATGTAGAGTTTTTAGTAGATAATTTGGTTAGTGTTATATCCGAGCTTAGAGGTTAGAAGGTATAGATAAACCACATTATATTTTATGAAATATAACCTCCTAGACTGAATGGTCAAAACATTAAAAACCAATTGACACTTTAATTTATATGTGATAATCTAGTGTTGAAAACTAGTACCTTGAGAGGAGTCCCAATATAATGAAAAAAGTATTAATATATGATGTAAAAGAATTTAGAACTATAAAAGAAATGATTGAAAATTCAGGGAAAGAATTTGCTGAGAGACCTGCCTTTGTAATTAAACATAAAGAAGGAAAGAGGATTAATTATGAGAATATTACATATGAGAAGCTCGCAAGGGAGGTGAATTCTCTTGGCACAGCTTTGATTGATATGGGATACAAGGATAAAAGAATTGCAATAATTGGAAAAAATAGATACGAGTGGGTTTTGGCATATTGCGCAATAATAGGTGGAGTTGGTACGGCTGTACCTTTGGATAAAGGTCTTCCTGAGGAAGAAATAGAAATGTCTATAAAAAAGTCTAAGGCTGAAATGATTTTTTGTGAGGAAGCTTACCTAGAAGTCATTAAAAATATTATGGTAAAAGGTGAGACTAATCTTAAAAGAATAATTTGTATGGAGGTTTTAGACAGAACAGAAAATATAAGAGAGCTTGTTGAGAAGGGCGAAGAATTGATAGAAAAGGGAGAGAGAAGCTTTGTAGATGCAGAGATAAACGAAGAAGACCTTGCATCAATTGTGTTTACATCAGGAACAACTGCATTGTCAAAGGCTGTAATGCTAACTCAAAGGAACATTATAAGTAATATAAATGATATGAACAAAGTAGAAAGAATGTATGAAACAGATACTAATATAGCATTTTTACCATTTCACCACACTTTTGGTTCTACTGGAATTTTATTATTTTTATCAAAAGGTGTAAGAAATGTATTTTGCGATGGGCTAAGGCATGTACAGGAAAACTTGAGAGAATATAAGGTTTCTGTATTTGTTTGTGTGCCACTTTTACTTGAAGCTATGTATAAGAAAATCGAAGCGGGAATTGAGAAAAAAGGTAAAACAGGTACTGTTAAGCTTGGCTTGGCCTTGAGTAAGTTTTTATTAAAATTTGGAATTGATATAAGAAGAAAGCTGTTTAAAGATATATTAAATGAACTAGGAGGAGAACTTAGGTTTATAGTAAGTGGAGCGTCTCCTTTAGATAAAAAAGTTGCTGAAGCTTTTAATGCTTTTGGGATACTAACAATTCAAGGGTATGGATTAACAGAGACCTCTCCAGTACTTGCAGCAGAAAGTATAAATGTAATAAGATATGGCTCTGTTCGGATATCCAATGCCAAGTGTTGAGATAGAAATTTTTGAACCTAACGAAGAAGGAATAGGAGAAATTATTGCTAAAGGACCAAATGTAATGCTTGGATACTATGAGGATGAGGCAGCAACAAATGAGGTGCTTATAGATGGTTGGTATCACACAGGAGATTTAGGATATAAAGATAAAGATGGTATAATTTTTATAACTGGAAGAAAGAAGAATGTAATCGTACTAAAAAATGGGAAAAATGTATATCCAGAAGAAATTGAGGTTTTGATAAATAATTTACCATATGTTGCAGAAAGTATGGTCTATGGAGAAGAGAAAGACGATGATTTAATGGTTTCTGTAAAAATAGTTTATGATAAAGACTACGTAAAAGAGAAATATCCAGAAGCATCAGAGGAGGACTTTAGAAGTATAGTATGGCAAGATATAAAGCAAATTAATACAAAATTGCCAAAATACAAATACATGAAAAAGCTATTACTAACAGACGAGCCAATGATTAAAACTACTACACAAAAAGTAAAAAGAAATGTAGAACTAAAAAAGCTGAAGGAGGAAAGTGATTAAACAAATATTACAAAAACAATACATTTATATTACAATTCTATGACTTTATTGCAAATTTTTCCATTTTCAAATATAATACATTTGAGACAAACTAAAGAAATGATGGGGGTAAGTATGGAAACATTTGCTGACTATATTTTATCAGAAAAAGATTTCATAAAAAAGATAGAGATAGTTTATTTCCTGCAAAAGAGAAAAAAGATATTTTTTGATAATTCAGTGGTGCTTAAGGCAGAAATAGCAAGGTTATTTATAGAGGATATGAAGCTAGATGTAGATAAAAATCTTGTTCTTACAGCATGTCTTTTATATGCATGTAAGAAAAATATTTTATCACATGATTTAGATAAAATAAAAAGATATGCACTTGATGGAGCTGAATATTTAAGTACACTTGGATTTGATAAGAGATTTTGTAAAATTTGTTCAGAAGTAAATAGATATCAAGGGGACCAAAACAGAGAAAAGGAAAGCGATATATTAGAACTAGTAGATAATTTTGGAGGACTTGTGCTAGATAGACCTGAGAGAAAAGCATTTCCAATCGATGAAGCCTTAAATTTAATTGAGAATAGAAACTTAAAAGATAAAGACAATAAATATTTAGATAAATTTAAAGTATTTATGTGTTTGAAAGAAGGTGTTGCAGCATGAGAAATTTACCAGGGACAAATCAAGTTCATAGGGCTAATACAGATTACCATCCAGGAGTAGTAAAGGCTATAAGGCTTGCACAAGCTACTAAGACACCAGATCAACTAGGAAGCTGCTTATCAGGAGCAAAAACTTTAGAAGATACAACAGATAGAATGGAATGGGAGATGCCAAAGGAATTACAAAATAGACCACAAGAAATAGGTATAAGTACAGACCCAGTGCCATTAGTAGTAGACGAAGTAGATAATGGGTATGAAGAAATAGAGGACGAGGAGCGTTAAAATGTACGAAGTATTTGCAGATTTACATATACACATAGGAAGAAGTAAGAATAATAAACCAATTAAAATAACAGCAGCTAGAAGTCTAAATTTTGAGAATATTGCAAAGGAGTGCGTAGATAGGAAGGGAATAAACATTGCAGGAATTATTGATTGCGCATCTCCTTATGTTATAGAGGATATTGAAGAATTTTTAAAAAATGGAGAGGCAAGAGAGCTTGCTGAACGGTGGAATAATATATAAAGATAAAGTATGCATAATTCTTGGGAGCGAAATTGAGACCTCTGAAAAAAATGAGGAGGGAAAAACTGGTAGCGCCCATAATTTATGCTATTTTCCATTTTTAGAGGATATAAAAGGCTTCTCTAAAGAGATGTCAAGGCATATAAAAAACATGACATTAAGCTCGCAAAGAGCTGATATATCTGCCTATGAACTTATAGATATAGTAGAAAAATATAATGGAGTACTTATACCAGCACATGCATTTACTCCTCATAAAAGCTTTTATGGTAATTGTACAAGCAGATTAGAAGGAATTTTTAAGGAAAAGTATGACAAGATACCAGCAATAGAGCTTCGGCTTGAGCTCAGATACATTCTTAGCAGACCAAATTTCGGAGCTAGAGACAAAAACCTTTTTAACTAACTCAGATGCACACTCATTACCTAAAATTGCCAGAGAGTACAATAAAATGCGTGTAGAGACCATTTCATTCAAGGAATTAATGAAGGCTATCAAAAATGAAGAAGGCAGAAGAATTGTTGCAAATTATGGATTAGACCCAAAGCTTGGTAAGTATCATAGAACTTATTGTGAAGCTTGCTCTAAAAGAATAGAGGGTGATGTGCCAGTTACTAAATGTGATACTTGTGATTCAAGGGATATTACTATGGGAGTTTTAGATAGAATTGAGATTATAAAAGACAAAAATAAGACAAGGAGTCCAGAGTTTAGACCACCATATATTTACCAAATACCACTTTCTTTTATTCCAGGTATTGGTTCAAAAATGATAGGTAAATTAATAGATAATTTTGAAACAGAAATGAATATACTTCATAAAGCTTCTTTTGATGATATTGAAGCAGTTTGCAATACAAAACTTGCAAATAATATAATATCAGCTAAAAATCGGAGATTTGGAGATTTCAGCACGGTGGTGGAGGAGTATACGGAAAAGTTACAAATAAATAGTTCTAGATTTATTTTGTATTACATAAAGATTAGATAAGAAATCTAAAACGAAAGAGTGGGTATGTAATGCAA
>JAAWCC010000117.1 GCA_022792975.1 Clostridia bacterium
ATTATTACTATAAGCATTCCTATCTTCTTCCAATACTTTGCAAGAAATTCCATAATCACACTTCCCTTACATTTTATTTTACCGTATTTTTAATTATACACGCTTTTTTTATGTTTGTCAATTGTTTTCAAACATTTTTCAATTTAGGCAAAATTATATGGAAGGAGGCGAGAACAAATCCTCGCCTCCTCTGGAGCCTTTTAATTCGCCCAAGCACCTGCGCTTCCAAAAAATGCACTCTCTTCCTCTCCTAAAGCATACTCGCCCATTGTTGCAAGTGCGTGGCGAAGTAGTAAGAGATGCTTCTCGTTACAGCGAATAGCAATCGCATCGCCCTCCACTGCTTCTACCACTCCGACATATACTTGGCCGGTCATCATGGTAAATTCCAGTAACTTTTTTGCCCGAATGAACTTTTCTAATAGGTTCATTTCCATTTCTGTCATAGTTAAAACTCCAATCAAATTTATTATGCAACCGATTTTAAGTTACATAGTATAATTATACCACACTTTTTCCGTTTTGTAAAATTAGAATCTTTATCCGCATTTTTTTCTTTATTCAAAATTACCTCTACTATCAATTTTTCGATTTTTGGAAGCGTATAAATTTGTGTTACTGACATCCTCCATTTCTTTCTAATACTACTATAATAATTCTTTAATTCTCTAAGAGCTCCCAAGCTATCCAAATGATTGACTCTTAAAATTTTATTAATCAACTTCCATTCTTCTTTTCTCATTAATTTTAAATTATACTTTATTGTTCCAGTCATTCCCTCTTCTTTTCTCATTAAAAATTTAGCTCTTCTTCCTCCGATTTTTCTTGAATGTGAATAAGAAATTTCTACTGCAACTATATAAATTGAAATAATCATAAGACCAATAAATAAAACACTTGCAACAATTCCTATCAAAGTATATCTTTGAATCAAAAGTTCAATAAAAGTATAAATAACTCCAATTAAAATCAAAATATATGTATAACGTTTCAAAGTATTTATAAGTTGTACAATAAGGCTCTCTCTCTCAAAAATTTCAATAATCTCATCAACTTTTGCACCTTCTTTAATTCTCAAGTCTACTTCAAATTCGTTCAAAATCTTCTCACCGCCTTATCTTTACTTTTTATGTAATTATATCGCTTTAATTTACATAAGTCAAGCTTTTTAGCTATATTCTAATGTTGTAAATTAATAAAAGTATATTCCTAATAATAAAATTAATTATTAATATAAAAACAAAAAAGTAAAAGCAGATTTTACAATATTTGCTTAAAAGCTTATCGTTTATGCTGTTTATTTTTAAACCAATATATAGACCAAAATATCCAAATAAAGCAACCATAGTAAAGATAACAATGGGATTACAATAAAAAGAGCCAAATAAATCTCCATGTAACAAGCAAATAAAAGCCCTAGTCCCTCCACAAGCAGGGCAATAAAATCCAAACTCAGTAAAAAAAATGCAAGCAGGTATCTTAAATAATCCGAGCTTAAAAATTCCAGCTAAAGCCAAAATAATAAGCCCAGAAGTTATTATAGCAAAAGCAATATAATCATGATAACTCCTAAACTTCATAATTCTCCTCTATAAAAAAAGCAACCTACACCTAAGATGGTGCAGGTTCAAATCTTATTTTAAGATTTTTATTCCACCGATTAATGGAACTTGCTTTTCTTCTTGGTTAATAGCTGCAATTAATCCCATAATCCAGCAAACTAACATAAATACAGCCCAAATCCATCCAATACATGGTATTACACTAAGTAGTGAAAATAGTGTTATAACTAATGCTTGATTAAGATGGAATTTAGCTCCTTCTCTATCTCCTGCACAAAGAGCTATAACTAATCCAATCCATGTAATATAAGCAACTATACTTGTTGTTTTTGTATCCATATTTATTCTCCCTTCTATTTATATTCTCATATAATATATTTTATCATAAAAAACAAAAAATGACAAGTTTTTTACAAATTTGTCATTTTTTGTCTAATTTTATTCAAATACAACTGTATTTGTTTCACTTAAGTTAACTTGTTTTCTTGATTGTAATATATCATCAACATATAATTTTACATCTACTGTTCCAAGTCCTGAGAAGTTAACTTTTATATTAGTTTCACTCTTTTTGTGCTTTTTATTATAAACTGTATCTTCTCCTACAACCAACTTTACTTGAGCCTCGTCTGCTTTTGTGCTGGTATTTGTATTACCTGCCCCATAATTTCCAGAGTTGGTATTTGAACTATTAGTTTGAGGTGTATAATTCAAGATGGACTTTAGGTTAATAGTTGCAGTAGCATCAACAATTTTCTCAATTTGATTTATTGTTATAGTAATCTTTGCACCTTTTTCGACTGTTGTTCCGGCATCTAAACTTTGTCTTAAAATTGTTCCATCAGCTTTTGTTGTATCTTGCTCGGTAATTTCTGTAACTTCAAATTTATCATTTTCTTTAAGCATTTTTAACGCTTCCTCTTTAGTTCTACCCACAACATTAGGCACATCAACCTTTTCTATACCTTTACTTACCTTTATTTTAACAGTTGAACCTGCTGCAACTTCTGTATTATTTTCTACATCTTGACTTATAACATATCCTTCTTCAACTTTTTTATTAAATTCCTCTTCAACTTCCACCTCTAAATCTTCTGCTTCCAATGCTGACCTTGCTTCTTGTTCTTTAAGTCCAACAACTTTAGGTACTTTTACGATTTTTTGTCCTAAACTTATAACTACTTCTATAACTGTATTTTCTTTTATCTTATAATCATTCTTAAATTCTGGCTTTTGTGATATTATCCTTCCACTTTCAACATTCTCATTGTATTTTTCCTCAGAAATCTTATAAGTAATTTTGCTTCCTTTTAAAGTATCTTTTATTTCCTCTTCTGTTAAACCAACTAAGTTTGGAATTTGAACATCTTTACTCTTTGAACCATTAAATAATAGTGTTATTCCTGCAAAACTCAAAGTAAATAGTAAAACTAAAATTAATGCAATTGTAAGCCCTTTATGTGCTTGGAAAAAGTTTTTCTTTTTCTTATTTCTGCTATCTTGTTCTTTTATTTTGTCCTCAATTTTTTTATTGTCTAAAGTTGGTATTACTTGTGTCGGAAAGTCCTCATCAGCTCCGAGCAACCTTTACAAAATCTCCATCAGGATTTTTTAGTGCAAGTGTCAAATCTCTAAGCATTTCTGTTGCTGATTGATATCTTAAATTAGGATCCTTTTTCATAGCCTTCATAACTATTCTATTTGCTGCAAGTGGTATTGCAGGATTTAATGTGATTGGCTCCTTTGGTGTTTCTTGCATATGTTTTAATGCGACAGATACTGGTGTATCGGCATCAAATGGTACTTTTCCTGTTAACATTTCATACAACACTACTCCTAATGAATAGAGGTCTGATTTTGCATCTGTAAATCCGCCCTTTGCATGTTCAGGTGAGAAATAATGTACAGAGCCTAGAGTTGTACCAAATGCTGTTATTGTCGAATTTGAAACAGATTTTGCTATTCCGAAATCTGTTACCTTTGCTATTCCATCCTCTGTAATTATTATATTATGTGGTTTTATATCTCTATGAATTATATTGTTTTTATGTGCAGTTTCGAGTGCAGAAGCTATTTGTATAGCTATATTTATACTCCATTTCCAATTTAAAGCTCCATCAGATATTATTATATCTTTTAAAGTTTTACCTTGTATTAATTCCATTACAATATAGTACAAATCTCCTTCGTTACCTACATCATACACTGATACAATATTAGGATGAGTCAAACTTGCAACAGATTGGGCTTCTGTATTAAATCTTTTTATAAATTCCTCATCAGTTGTAAATTCATCCTTTAGAATTTTCACTGCAACATATCGGTTTAGTACATGACACTTTGCCTTATATACTGTTGCCATACCACCGATTTCCAATTTTTTCTAATATTTCATACCTATTTCCTAATAATCTTCCTTCTAAGTTCATATATCTTCACTCCCCTAGTTTTTTATTATGACAACTGTTATATTGTCAACACCGCCAGCCTCGTTTGCCATATCTATTAATATTTTGTCACTATTATCAAAGTCGTTTATTATAGTATTATATATAGCTTGCTCCTCAACCATGTTGGTTAATCCATCAGATGTCATAACAATTATGTCTCCAGCTTGAAAATTTTTTACCATAACATCTGGTTCTGCTATATCTCCACATCCGAAGCGCTTTCATTAACATATTTTTCTTTGGGTGGTGTTTAGCTTCTTCTTTTGTAATTGTGCCACCTTTTACTAAAGTTTCTACATAACTGTGGTCTGTTGTCAGTTTTCTCATAATTCCGCATACGTATTCTATATGTTCTACTATCACCAATATGTCCAATATACGCTCTATTATTATATATTAAACAAATCTCTAAAGTAGTACCCATTCCTTTAAGTTCATCAGCATTTTTTGATTTGTCAAATACCACATTATTTGCATAATCCATTGCTGATTTTATAAGCTCTATTATCTTTTCTTTACTATGCTCTATATTCTCAAAATGCCCCTCTATATATCTCCTTGCAGCCTCAATCGCAAGTTTGCTTGCTATTTCTCCTCCTTTGTATCCGTCCCATTCCGTCTGCTAGCATATATATATCATAATTACTAAATCCATCTGAAACGTAATAATAGTCTTCATTCTGTTCTCTAATTTTTCCTTGATTTGTATTTGCTAGAACCTTCATAATCCTACTTTAATTCACCTCTTTTTCTCCTAAGTTGTCCACAAGCTGCATCTATGTCACTTCCAAGTTCTCTTCTAATTGTAGCTGTTATTCCTTTGCTATTTAAATAATCTCTAAACTTAATTATATTCTCATTTGTACTTTTAACAAATTTACCGATTTTCAATTTTGTTTATCGGTATTAAATTTACATGGCATAGCATTCCTTTTAAGAGTTTTACAAGTTCTTCTGCTGTTTCTTTATTGTCATTATTATCTTTTGCTAAAGCATATTCAAATGATATACGTTTATTCGTCTTTTCTATATAATACCTACAAGCCTTCATTAATTCTTGAATATTATATTTATTATTTATTGGCATTAAACTGCTTCGTTTTTCATTAGTTGCCTGATGAAGTGATATTGAAAGTGTACATTGCATATCTCTATCTGCTATTTCGTATATCCTAGGTACTAATCCACATGTTGATATACTTATATGTCTTGCACCTATTTCAAGTCCTTTTGGATTATTTATTATATCTATCGCATTCATGACGTTATCAAAATTATCAAAAGGCTCTCCTATTCCCATAAAGACTATGTTCGATATTTTTATGTTCAAATCTCTTTCTACTGCTAATATTTGCTCTACAATTTCTCCGTGAAGTTAAATTTCTTATAAATTTTATTCCTGTTGATGCGCAGAATTTACATCCCATTTTGCAGCCGCACTTGCGAAGATACACAAATTGTTCTTCCATGTTTATATTCCATAACCACAGTTTCTATTGCATTTCCGGTCTAAAATATCAAATAAATATTTTACTGTTCCATCTTTCGAAGCTTGTTTCTCTAAAATATTAAAGTTACAAAAAGAATATTCTCTACTTAATTTTTGCCTTAAATCTTTTGAAATATCTGTCATTTCTTCAAAACTCGTAGCATTTTCTTTATAAATCCACTTAAATATTTGCTCTGCTCTATAAGGCTTCTCATTTAAGGATACAAGTTCTTTTTTTAATTCTTCTATATTATAGTCTTTTATATTTTTCATAAATTATACTTTCTTAAAATTATATGTATGCTATTTATTTTTATATCACAACTAATTTTTTTTTTCAATATATTTGTCAAAAAAAAACGAATGTAGGGAAATTTTATAAAAAAAAGGTGCCCATATCCCCCTTTGAAAAAAGGGAATATGGGCAGGGTATTTTCTTAATACTGCCTGAACTGAACCTCCAGCTCTTTTCCGTTTTCGTTAAGAACCATCAGTTCGACATGCGCCCCCTTTGGAAGAAACGCTACATTTCTAATAGTACTGAAGGTTACATTGGACACAACTTCACACCCTACAAATTCCTCCGGTGTTTGAACTCCGATATCACTCATAAGTCGCTCCAGCTGTGCTTGGTCAACATGCATATAACGTTCTTTTTCGCCTTCACCAATCAAGGTAAACTCGTAATCAGAGTTATATGCTGTTAGCCGGGTACAACTACGAATTCTGCATACTTCATAGTTGCGACACCCTAGTTCTCCAAAAAGCCTCATTTTCATTCCTCCATTTTTTGCTCGTCTAATCTTGGACTACATCAGTTATTATATCATACAAGACATAAAAAGTCTACACAATTATTTAGATTTTCTATGCAATTTTTCTTAAAACTTTTGCATGTTCTATTGCAATTTCATTTATATTTCCACTTGCTATTCTTGCTATCTCCTTTATTGTTTCCTCCTCATTTAATCTTTTTATATTTGTTTTAGTCCTATTCTTTTCTACTTCTTTACTTATAAAATAGTTTGAATCCCCTTTTGCAGCTATATTTGCCAAATGAGTTACACATAAAACTTGATGTTTTTTTGAAATTGCTTTCAATTTTTCACTTACACTATTTGCAGCTTTTCCACTTATTCCTGTATCAATCTCATCAAATACCATTACACCGAACTTTATCTACATCTGCTAACACATTTTTTATCCCTAGCATAATTCTGGACATTTCTCCTCCTGATGCAACTTTAGCAAGAGGCTTCTCCTCCTCTCCTATATTAGTACTTATCATAAATTCAAGGCTATCTAATCCATTTAGCCCAAACTTTTTATTTTCATTATAATCTAACTTTACAGAAAATTTTGCATTTTGCATTTCTAAAGAAGTCAATTCTTGGTTTACTTTTTCTTCCAATATCTTTGCATATTTTCCCCTAATTTTATGCATTTTACGAGAAAGTGCCTCCATCAATTCCTTTAACTCCATCATTTGTTCTTTTAATTTATTTACATAGCTCTCAGAATTCTCTATTTTTCTTATTCTTTCTTTTATTTCATTATCATAGTTCAATATTTCTTCAATAGAGTTTCCATATTTTCTTTTCAAAGTGTATATTAAATCCAATCTTATTTCTATTTTATTTCTATCTTCTTCTTCAAAATACACTTCTTCTTTGTATCCATCAATATCTCTTGAAAGCTCTTGTATATCATAATATATACTTTTTAATATATTTAATGAACTATCATATTTTTTGTCTAGTGCACTTATTTTTTCTAAAGACTTAACTGCTGAACTTATAGCATCAATTGAAGCTTCCCCTATTTGCATACTTGCTTCACTCAAACTATTTGTTATTTTTTCTGAATTTAGTATTACACTTCTCTTGCTTTCTAATTCCTCCTCTTCACCACTTTTTAAATTAGCAGCTTCTATTTCACTATCTTGATATTTAAGAAGATCTAGTTCCCTTTGTTTTTCTTTATCATCTCCAAAGTTTTTGCTTATTTCCTCAGTTAACTCTTTATATTTTTTATATTTTTCCAAGTACTCCTGATTTAAATCCTTCATATCCTTTTCTGCAAAATTGTCTAAAAATTTAATATGGGTACTTTCATCTAGCAAAGATACATTTTCATGTTGTCCATGTATATCTATTATATTTTTCATATAACCTCTTAGTTCACTTACAGAAGCTAATCTTCCATTAATCTTGCAAGTATTTCTGCCATTTGAAAAAATTTCTCTTGATACTACTATATTTTCCTCTTCTTCTGGCAAATACATAGCAGCCTCAACAAAAGAAAAATCCTGCCCCCTTCTTATCATATCTTTAGAAAATCTGCCCCCAGATATTATTTGAAGTGAATCAATTATAAGAGTCTTACCTGCTCCCGTTTCTCCTGTAAGTATGTTTAATCCTTCGTTTAGTTCAATTGTTACATCGTCAATAATTCCAACATTTTTAATATGCAAAGTACTAATCATTTTAAAAACCTCCGTTCTACGAATTATTGTTTGTATTTTATCGTAAAAAAAACTCTTTGTCAAGAGTTTTTTTTAAATATATTCATATATTTTCTAAATGCAAAAATTTGATTTCTTCCTTGTCCTGTTATTTCTTCTATCATATCCTTCTCTAACAAAGAATTAATTGTAGTATTTAAAGTAGATGGCTTCATTCCACTGTTTTCTAAAACTATTTTCCTTGATACAATTGGCTTACTATACAATACATCAACTACTTTTCTAGCATTTTCAGGCTTTACAGGTAATTCATTTATAATTTTTTCTATATCCTTTGATAATTCCTCTAGTTCTAGAATTTGTTCTTTTTGCATTTTTGCAGTTTCAAGCACTGCATCTAAGAAAAATTGTATCCAGCCTATGATGTCACTATTTTCTCTTACTCTCATAAGTTTTGCAAAATATGTATCCTTATTTTCTAA
>JAAWCC010000118.1 GCA_022792975.1 Clostridia bacterium
CTATTACTCCTTCTACTTTTGGATTTATTATTGTTTGTGTTGCTGGTACACTTGCTCCGTTTTCTTCTGTGAATATCACTTCTTTATTTACTCCCTTTTCTTCTACTGTTCTTGTTCCGCCTTCTGAATCTGTTTCTGAGGTTTGAGTGCTGGTGTTATTTTCATTATACATCGCTATTACCTCACTTGATTTTGTGTATGTAATTAATACTTTTACTTTTCCGAACTCCCACCATTGTTTCTAATATGTTTTCTAATCTCTGTTCTAATTCATCCTCTTTGGCATCTTTTTCTTTACCAGGAAGCTCTGCAAGTATTTTATAATTGCTATTTTCGTTCTTCCCTTGAGTTTCTTTTTCATTTCCACTAAGTATGGCATTTATTGCAATTAGAGTTACTATTAATATTATCAAGAAAACTACTAGGTTTTCTATTTTTCTTTTGTTTTGCTTTCCATCTTTTAACTTTTCTTCTTCACCTTCTTTAGGTGTAAGTAGCTTTTTTATTTTAGTCATTTGTTCTTTAAACATAAAGTTTTCCTCCACTTATTTTGAATTTATGGTAATATTTTCAAATTCTACTCCATAATCAGCCTTTATCTTTTGTTTTATTGTTTTTACTTCCTTCTCTGTTAAGATATTTTCTTCTTTTACATTTCCGAATTTCTATTTTATTTATGGTTATGTCTTTTTCTTGTTTTTTTTCGCCTTTTTCTATGGATAGAGTTATTTGGCTAATTATGCCTTTTTCTAAGTCTAAATTTGTTTCTGCTTTTTTTACGTTATATCCCATTTCTTTTATATCGGATTTTAGTTTTTTTTCTAATTCACGTTTATAAGTATCTTCTATTGTTGGTGCTTCTATATTTGCATTTGCTTCTTCCTTCCCGAAAGTATTTTTCGTAAATTTTGGAATCTATTTTTATTTCTTTTCCTCCCACAAGTTTTATTGCTGGAGAGATTATTATGTATAATATGTATATTCCAATTATTGTTTTTATGTATTTTTTACTATTTCCTTTAGGAAGTATCATTTCTAAGATTGTTACAAGTACTACTGCTGTTATAATTTGTCCTGCCCAAGAGCTTATAAATTCTATCATCTATACATCATCCCACTATTTGTAATTTTGATTACTAAGGTAATTCCTATCATTAACATTACTGATACTGTACATACCATTCCTAGCATTATTTTAAATGTACCTCCTATTTGCTCTAAAACTGAAACTATTTTTTTATCTGCTATTGGCTGGCTTAGTGCAGCTGTTAGATTAAAGGCAACGGAGAGCACCATTAATTTGATTATTGGCACTATGCAAATTGCTAGTACAACGAATATTCCGACAAAGCCTATTGCATTTTTTAAGATATTGCTACATCCTAATACTGCATCTACTGTTTCCCCTAGGAGTTTTCCGAACTACTGGTATGGTGCTTGTTACTACTGCTTTTGTAGTTTTTACTGTTAAACCGATCTACTGAGCTTGTTAGGGTTCCTTCTAAGGATAGAACACTTACAAATACTGTTAATGCTATTCCAAGTATCCATACTACACTTGATTTGAAGAATTTTGCTATCTTGTCTATTTGGATTTTGTCTGATATCTTTGAGATTATACCAAGTGCAGTTCCGAATTAGTATAAGTGGTAGTAGAACACCTGTTATAAAGTTTCCTATGAAGGTTATTAATAGGAGTAAAACTGGTTGTACAACTGAGGCTGTAACTAAATTTCCGTGTCGTCATCATTAAAGCTATTAGAATTGGAAGTAGGCAATTTATAAAACCTACTAAATTGTTTATCGTTTGTTTTATTAGTATTACTGTATCTGAGAAATTTGCCATTATTAGTGTTACTATTAATATATACTGCACATAATAAGTCATTTCACCTATTTCATGATTTCCCATTCCTTCACTTATGTTTTTTACTATACTATGTATTACTATTATTATTAATATGTATCCTAGGCTTTTTAGTGTTTTGGTGACTTCTGTTCCCAATAATTTAAAAATCGCTCCGCATTAACCCTTCTGCTTTTATTTCGCCTGTCAATGCACTTTTGTACAAAGTATTTATGTCAGTATCCTTGAAAACTTCATTTGTGTATTTTTGTGCTTGTTTTATGAAGCCTGAAATTCCAAGCGCTTCTTCCTGTTCTCCTATTATTTCATCTGTGTCTGCTGCATAAATTACGTTTATGTTTAAAACTATTACTATTAAGAATATTATCATTAGTATTTTTTTCATATCTTCCTCTTTCTCTTTTGTTTAAGGCAGTATTTTGAGTACTGTTTCTAGCATGGATGATATTATTGGGATTGACATTGTTATTATTATTACCTTACCTCCTAAATCGACTTTAGCTCCAATTGCATTTTCACCCACATCCTTGCATATTCCGAACAGCAAATTCTGTTAGAATGGCAATTCCTGTTATTTTGATTAATATTTTTAGGAAGTCTTTTCCGCTGTCCTATTTTGTTTGAAAAGTCACTTATAAAGCTTACTATTCCTGAAAGCTTGTCTATGAATATAAACATTATTAAGACGCTTGCAATTAATGATATATATACTGCAAATTCGGGCTTGTATTGTTTTATGATAATAATAATTATTATTGCTGTTAAGGCTATGCCGACTATTTTTATAATATCCATCTTTCTTCCCTTTTCTTATAAATTAAACATAGTTCTTACTGTGTTAAATAGAGAACTAATTTCTTGTATTACCATAGTAAGAACTATTACAAGTCCAGCTAAGGTGGTCATCATGGCTTGGTCTTCACGTCCTGCTCTTACTAATACTTGATGTAGTACTGCAACTAATATTCCTATTGCTGCGATTTTGAATAGTAAATCTATGCTCAAAAGTTATCCCCCCTCGTCTTTTGTATTTTCTATATAAGAATTATTGCTATTGCAAGTCCTGCAATTGCTCCTAAGCTTTTATATAGTTTTGCATTTTTCTTTTGTTCTTCTTCTGCAAGTGCAATTTGCTCGTCTATAAATCTTTCTATTAGTTCTATTTCACTTAACTGTCCATCTATATCTGTTTTTCCGAAGTAGTTTTTCTAGGTTTATAAGAACTTTTATGTCATCTTCCTTCATATTTGTTTTAGATTGGTCTAGAGCATATTTCCATGCTTCTCCTGCTGATAGCTCTTTCATTTTTAAACTTGCTATCTTGAATATTTCTCCGAATACTATTATTAAATTTATCTGATATTTCTATGAAAATTTGGGGCAGTGGGTCATATGTATATGTAATTTTGGTTTTCATTATATTTAATGCACTTCTCATTTGTTTTAGGTCTAAAACTCTGTCCTTGTATCTGTTTGCAAGCATTATGCCTAAGGCACTACTGCTGGCAAATATTGTAAGTAATATTATGGTTTTTATAATTATCACATTTTACCTCCATGTAATATATATATTCATGTTTTTTAGATTTTAGAACTAGTTTTTTTATATATATAGAAAATTACTA
>JAAWCC010000119.1 GCA_022792975.1 Clostridia bacterium
ATTATATTATATCCGCATAATTATTATATCTATTCACAACAATATTACCATATTAGAGTTTTTTTGACAATAGTTTTAAAAAAATTTAAGAAGTTGACTTTTAAGTTATAACGATATAAAATATATAAGAAAATAAGGAGGAGAAAATATGGATATTATATATGCTACATCAAACATAGGAAAGAAAAATCAAGTTCAAGAATTTTTGAACTATAATCATTATGATGTTAATATAATTACCCTAAAGGATATTGAATTTAACGAGGAAATTGAAGAAAATGGAAAAACGTTTGAGGAAAATTCAGAGATAAAGGCAGAGGCAGTAAAGAAATTTTGTGATAGAAAGAATATAAAAGGAATAATAGTTGCAGATGATGCAGGTCTTATGGTGGAGGCACTAGGAGGAAGACCTGGAGTACATACTGCAAGATATGCAGGAGATCATGCACCTCAAGAAGTTGTCTTAAATAAGCTACTAGAAGAAATGAAATATGTAGAGGCGGATAAAAGGACAGCAAGCTTTGTTTGCGTGCTAACTGCAATATTGGAAAACGGTGAAAAAATTATTTGCAAAGGTGAAACCAAAGGAAGGATTGCTAAAGAATGTGGAGCAATGGGAAAACTTACCTTTGGTCCAGTGCTAATCCCAGATGGATTTGATAGAGTTATAAATGAGCTTACTGAAGAAGAATTAGGTCATACACATAGGCAAAAGGCTTGGAGAGAGCTACTTGAAAAAATTAGCTAGAGGTTTGGAGGGTGCAAAAATGAAGAGTAGAAATTTTTTTAAGCATTTAAAAACTGTATTAAAGCATAAATGGATAGTATTTAAACTTAGTATTAAAGCGGGAATTCCTATAAGAGGTTTACTTCATGATTTGTCCAAATTTTCACCAATAGAGTTTTTTGAATCTGTCAAATTTTATGAAAACGGAAAAAGAAGTCCATTAGCAAATTCCAGAGAAACAAAAGGATACTCTTTAGCCTGGCTACATCATAAAGGAAGAAATAAGCATCACTTGGAGTACTGGGTAGACCAAGAATTAAAAGAACAACCAATCATACCTCGCAAATATTTATTTGAAGCAATATGTGATAAACTTTCTGCTAGTATGGTTTATGAAGGAAAAAATTGGAATAATAGTTCTGAATTAAACTATTGGGTAAACAAAGAAAAGGGGAGGGTGCTTACAAATCCTAGAATACAGATGTTTATAACAGAGGTTTTTATAGAGGTTAGTGAAAAGGGAATTAATGAGGTTATAACTAAAAAGAATTTAAATAGACTATATGATAAAATTGTAAGTGAAGCAAAGTATGTAATATAAAATAGTAACAGTCACACCAAATGTGGCTGCTACTGTTTATTAACAGAAATTCCTATAAATAAATTACCATTTAAAATAATAGAAAAATATCACTCATGCAAATCTTCAACCAAAACATCCATATCTCCAGCTCCATCTATAAAACCAACTTTAGCAACACCATTTGAAATCTCCTGAATCCAAACAAGCTTGTCCTCATAAAATACATCACATTTTTCTTTATTTCCTAAAATCTCATTAACTCTAGCAATATTCATATACACCAATCCCTTCTTTATATCTAATCCTAATAAGATTATATACAAAAAAAGGAAAAATATAACTAAAGCAGGATAAACAATAATTAACTTTTTTGTTGTGCTTTATCAAACTCTTTTTCAAGGTCCTTATAGTCTATTTTCAAAATTTTCATTATGGCTATTAACTCAAAGTCCTTAAGTATAGTGCTTTGCTTTTCTGCTCTTAAGATAGTAGTTCTATCAATATTTAATCCAAGTAACTGTAATCTTCTTGCAAGATCTTCTCTAGACATTTTTTCTTTTTTTCTATATTCTTCAATTATTAAACCGGATAAATTTGATTTTCCGTTATATTTTCGCATTATAATTCTCCTATTTATAAAAACATAATAATAACTTGATTTTAATATAAAAATGTAGTATTATTGATGTTGACTCAACATCAATAAAGGAGGATAAATGTTTAAAATAGTTGTTTTTGAAGATAATTTATTATTAGTAGAAGTTAGTGGAAGAAGAATAACAAAAATAGAGCTAAAAGATGTAATATATTTTGAAAGCAATAAAAGACTTGTTAATATTATTTACAAGTCTAAGGTTAAAGATACTATATATATGAAATTGAGTGAACTTGAGAAAATACTTCCAGATTATTTTGTTAGATGCCATCAAAGCTACATTATAAATCTGAAAAGAATAGACAGATTTAAAGATTATAAGTTTTTTATGCAAAATCGGCGAAGTAATTAGTACTAGCAAATCAAAAAGAGAATTTGTTAGAAAAAGAGTAATCGAATTTATAAAAAGAATAGAAAATGTTGTTTAAGTAATTTATGGCTAAGTATGACAAAAAATAGGATAAAAGTTACATAAAGCTTGAAAACACAAAATAAGGATATATAATGTATATGTAAGTTTTGTGTAAGAGGAGAGATTGAAATGAAGATAAAAGGTAAATTCAAAGCTTTTTTAATTTTTTCAACAATAATGTTTGTCATAAGTTTATCTTTTAGTACATTAAATATCACAGTAAATGCAGGTGATACAGTAAATGTTAATGATATAATCGGAAATATGCCAGTAGAAAATAATCCAATTAATATATATAAATCAAATGCAGAAGTAAAAGAGGTATTAGAGGCTATTCCTAATGTAATTGAATTTGAAGAAACAGAGGTAGAAGCTATAAGCTCTGTATTAAATAAGATAGATAGAAAAATAATGAAAATATTAGAAGAAAAGGAAATAAAAGGATATATTGTATCAGCTTATAGGATAGCTAATGAAATACATGATTATATAGTAAAAGTGTATGAAAGTCCATTTTCTTTTGAAGCAAATCCAGTAGGAGAAAAAAATATAACTGTTCGCTTCAGCAATAGTAGTGACTATAAAGAAGAATATGGTGAATATATAAAAAGTAAGTTACAAGATACAAATGCTATAAACTTAATTGCTAATATTAATTTAGGTGAAGATATTGGCAGCTGGAATGAAATTTTTCAAGAAGCAGAAAATGAGATAATTAAGACAATAGAAGACGAAAGTTATTTTATTGAAACTGAAACACGGAGCAAGAAATAATGCAGGCTTTGGAAAAGGCATAGGAATGATAGTTTATATATTTAAAGATGGTGTTTGCTATTTGAATAGATATTATTGGGTTGAAAAGCAGTATAAGATTACTGTACCAAACTATATTGAGGAAACAGAGGAGGCATATATAAACTATATTAATGACGTCTTATATAAAAATGGAGAAGCATGGGGAGCAGGAGAAAAATATGTTTTATCAGAAAAATATGATAAAAGTAATCCACATATGGTATGGTTAAAATTACCAAGTAATGGTGAAGAAGGATATTTGTATGTATATAAAGCTGAGAAGGATGCATTAGGAGATATAAGTGGAGATGGAATAATTGATACAGAAGATGCAAGAGATATTATGCTACATTGTGTTGGAACAAGAGTATTAAGTGAAAAACAGAAGGAATTAGCAGATGTAAATAAAGATGGATTAGTAGATACAGAAGATGCAAGAAGGATTTTATTGTATAGCATAGGTCATGGTGAAATTTAATTAAAGAAAAGGGGAGGTTAAAATGAAAAAAATTACAATATTGACTATTATCATAATGATAATAGGACTAATATTCATGAGTAATGTAAGCAAGGCAGCAGTCGAAGATATACAAGAAAAAATAAAAGTAAGTGATACAATAGGGAAAAAAGGAGAGAAAGTTACTGTAAAGATTACTGTAACTAAAGATATTCAACTAGATAATGATGGTTTATTATTAGAATTTGATAAAAATAATTTGAAATATGATAGCTCAGCAGTAGCAAATGTACAAAATGTAATGATAATGGGAGGAAATAGAGAAAATCACCCAGCAGGACCTGATGGATTTTCAATTGCCTTAATTTCAACAATAGCAGATAAAGCTACAATAAAAGCAGGAACAGAACTTGCAACAATAACATTTGAAATACTAGAGAAAATGGAGGTAAATCAAATGTTGACACTTAGACACTATAAAGGTGCAACAAAAACAACCCTCAGTACAGGAATGATTAAACTAAAGACGGACAATCAAACAGAAATTCCCAGTAATCCAAGTAACCCTAGCAATCCTAGTACTCCTGATAATCCTAAGCAAGACAATGACCAAAAACAAGATAAAATAGTATATGATATGCTAGAAGGAAAAAATAGCATATGGAAAAATGGAAAGAGCAAAAACTTAGTTTTCCGCTCAAGTGCAGCTTTTGATAAGTTTGTAAATGTTATCATAGATGAAAATGTTGTAGATAAAGAATACTATATAACTAAATCAGGAAGTACAATAATTGAAATAAAAGAAAATTACCTAAAAACGCTAAAAGGAGGAGCACATAAAATAATTATAAATTCAAAAGACGGAAGTGCAGAAGCAGACTTTAAAGTAGAACAGCAAGGAGAAAATACTGCAAAGCTATTACCTAAAACAGGCGGAGAAATAAATCCAGTAGTATTTGCACTATGTATAATTTTAGCAATAAATATTGGGGTGACTTTATTTTTATATCGTAAAAATAGGAGGTGATAGCTTCTATCTACAAAGGCTACTCTAAATTGAAGGGGAAGACAGAAATTGTTTAAAAAATATAAAGTAAAAGTAATAATAGGAGGAGAATAAGATGCAGAAATGTAAGAAGCATAAAAAAGACTATGATGATAACATAAAGCCTTGCACCAGCTGCGGAGATGCTTTAACAAAGGATAAACAACCTAGATTAAGTATAAAAACAGATAATAAGCTAAGCCTTCTTAAAAAAATAAAGCTGAGATGGGCCGTATCATTAATTTTAATTATTATTGCAATTATCAGTGTTATATTAATATTAAGCCTTAGCACAACGCAAAATACTGATGGAAAAGCTGCAAGTGCTAATAAAAACTACATGTTATACTTAAAAGATGGAGAAATGTACTATACAAAATTAAATAAAATAGAACCAAAACAAATAACACATGCATTAATTAGCAAAGAAAAATTGAAGGAATATGAAGCCTTGGGAACAGCTTCACTAGCAATTGGAGTGCGTGCAATTTTAAGTCAAGATGCAAAAAAATTATTTTATGTAGATAGGTATGATACTGCAGAATGGGGCTTTCCATTATATTATAGAGATATGGATAAAAAAGAAGCAGAGCCTATAAAAATTGATTCTGATGTTTCGTATTATTATATTAGTGAAAAATCAGATATAGTTACGTATGTAAAAGGAGAAGAAGGTACATTATACCAAAATAATTTAAAAGAAAAAACAAAAATAGCTAATGACGTACAAGAGTTTTTGGTATCTGATAATGGGACAAAAATAGTATATACAACAAATGATGACAATATTTACTTATGGAATAAAGGTAAGGAGAAGGAAAAGATTGCAAGTGAAGCAAGCCTTATATATATTTCAAGAGATTTAACAAACATATATTACATAAAAGACGAAACACTTTATATACAAAAAGAAGGAAAAGAAAGAATAAAAGTTGATACAGACGTGACACATATTGTAAAAAACTATGCTTCAGATAAGTTTTATTATATTCGATCAGAGCCAATAAAAGTAAATGTATATAATTATATAATAGACGATAAAAAATCAGAGGATGAAAAGATACTTGCAAAAGGAGAGCCAGAGTATAGAAACTACGCTTCTTATTCAGATTACAGTGAAGCGTGGGGTAAATGGAGTGAAGCAAATAGTCGTAATAAAAATAGAGAAATGATTAACAAAATAGACATGGAAATACCTAATTATGTATTATATTTTTATGATGGCAAAGAAGCGAAAAAAATTTCAGAACATTATGCAAGAAGTGAAGTAAGCGAGAAAAGCCCTGTTATTATGTACAGTACATATGATAATAGTAAAATCGAGAAAAAAGATATTTCTATATTCTGGAAGGAGGACTATGTTAGGCAGACAGTATGGAGTAATACTAATAAAAAAGAAGTATGGAATGTTGCGATTAATGAGAAAACTTCAGCAATTGATACGCATAATGCCGCATTATGCAAAATTAGTGACGATGGAAGTAATATATTCTATTTAGATGACACTAATGAAAAAGAGGGAGATTTATATAAAATAACGATTGAAAATAATGAAATAAAGCAAAATGAACTATATGACAGCAATGTAGGAGTAAATGTAGAAAGCTATTTCGGCTTTATAAAAGATAATGAATTTATATATTATAAAGAAATTAATGATATATCAGGAGATTTATATATTAACAAGAAGTGTATAGACTATGATGTCTATATGTATGGAACACGATACAATGAAAAAACAAATGATTTAATTTATATAACAGTTTATACAGAAAAAATATATGGTACATTAAAATACTTTAATGGTTCGAAAAGTGAAAGAATAGCAGATGACGTGCATAAATTTGAAATTTTACCAGATAACAGTATACTATACTTATATGATTATAGTAATACATCAAAAACTGGAACATTAATGCAGTATGAAAAGAATAAAACAGAAAAGCTTGAGGATGAAGTAATGGATATAATACCATTATTTAATTACAAGACAGCAAAAGAATACGTATTGAGCTTGATAAATCTTTAAAACATAGTGTTATATTATCAAAATATAATTTATGATTATTTTAATTCTAATAATGACAAAAAATATGGAGAAAGTTACATATAACTTGAAAAATAGCTGTTTTAATATATAATAAAAATGTAAAATAAAAGGAGGAAAAAATATGGAAAAATTTAAAGGTGTCACAATTATTCTAGCGGGAATATCGGTAATAGCGATATTAGCACTAATGATATTACCAATATTTAATTTAAAAAGCATCAGCTCGTATAGAGAAACTGATGAAAAACTAGGAGAGATTGCTTTTTTTAGCGATTATGCTAATAGCTATAAAATAGGAGAAGCAGAAGTAGCATCGATTACTAAAACATTTTTGATATTCATAATTGTGATGTTTACTGCAATAACAATATTTAATTTGAAAAAGAGTATATTACCAGTAATAATAATATCTCTAATAACTTCTGTAACACTATTGGTTATGTGGGCAAGCGCAGATATGACTTATAATGAAATGGGAAGCAGATATCATGTAGCACCAAATACTGGATTCGGTATTCCATTATTAATGTCACTAGC